>CAIQJD010000747.1 GCA_903872005.1 uncultured bacterium
CATTGTCGAAGCGCCCAACGGCCGGGAGCGTCCATTGCGCGTGGGCGGTGTGGTGCACGACGTCAGCCAGATGGCGGCGTCCTGGACGGCCACCGGGACTGGCTACATCAGCCTCGATACGGTGGCCTGGATGGGAGCGCCACGCTTGTTCAACGAGCTGAATTTCGTCGTCGCTGGCGACAAGATGGACAGGACGCACGTCGCCGCCGTGGGCCAGCAGGCGCAACACGATCTGGAACGCATGGGACTGACCGTCTATACGCTCTACATCTTCCCGCCCGGCCGGCACCCTGCCGAAACTACCGTCCAGCCTATCATGATGTTGCTGGGCGTGCTGGGGTTCCTGGCCTTGCTGCTGAGTGGTCTGCTGGTCATCAATACTTTTCAGGCCCTGCTGACGCAACAGATTCGCCAGATCGGGATCATGAAGGCCGTGGGCGCCCGCGCCGGCCAGATCATGGGCGTCTACTACAGCATGGTCGCCATCTATTGCCTGCTGGCCCTGGGCATCGGCGTGCCATTGGGGGCGTGGGGCGCGTACGGCATGTCCAGCTTCATGGCCAATATCCTGAACTTCGAGGTAGCCGGCGTGGCCTTGCCATTCCAGGTGCTGGCCCTGCAAGTGGGCGTTGGCATCGTCGTCCCGCTCCTGGCAGCCCTCTTCCCGATTGTCTCCGGTGTACGCATCTCGGCGCGCGAGGCCATGAGCGACTATGGCATCGGCAAGGGAGCTTTTGGCCGCGGTTGGCTTGACCGGGCGCTGGAACATGTGCGCGGCCTCTCGCGTCCGCTCTTGCTCTCGCTGCGTAATACGTTCCGCCGCAAGGGCCGGCTGGCCCTGACCCTTGCCACGCTGACCCTGGCGGGAGCCATCTTCATCGCCGTCTTCACGGTGCGCGATTCGATCATCGCCACGCTGGAAGATATGTTCGCCTACGTGGCCTATGACGCCCTGGTCGGTTTCAGGCACGGCTATCGCATGGATCAGATCGAGAGCGAAGCCATGCAGATCCCCGGCGTGGTCGTGGCCGAAGGCTGGCGCTTCAGCACGGTGCGACGTATCCGTCCTGATGAGACAGAAAGCCAGAGCATCTCGGTACGCGCTCCGCGCGCCGGCAGCAAACTCGTGCATCCTGACATCCAGGCCGGCCGCTGGTTGCTGCCCGACGATGAGAACGCCGTCGTCGTCAACGCCTTCATGCTCAAAGATGAGAAAGACATCCAGGTAGGCCAAGAGATCACCCTCAAGCTCAATGGGCGTGAGACTGCCTGGCGCGTGGTTGGCATTGTCGAGGGCACACCGCCGACGCCGATGGTTTACGTGAATTCCGATTATCTGGCGCAGATGGAGGGCGGCGCCGGCCGCGCCGACGTGGTCTTCGTGGTCACGGAGCCGCGCGACACGGCCACGCAAGATCGTGTGGCCAAAGCCCTGGAAGCCCACTACGAAACGTTAGGCATGGGCGTGACCTGGACGCAGACGAGCAATAGCGAACGCACGCAGGCCATGTCGCAGTTCAATGTCATCATCTACTTCCTGCTGATCATGGCCGCGCTGCTGGCCGTCGTGGGAGCCATCAGCTTGATGGGCACGATGAGCCTCAACGTCCTGGAACGGACGCGTGAGATCGGCGTGATGCGCGCCGTCGGCGCATCCGACTGGGCCATCTTGCAGATCGTCATAGTAGAAGGCGTACTGATCGGCGTGTTGAGTTGGCTCATCGGGGCGATCCTGGCATTCCCGCTCAGCAGAGTGCTGAACAATGTGCTGGGCAGCGCGACCATGAATATGCCTTTCAGCCAAACCTATTCTGTGAGCGGCCTCGCCATCTGGCTGGCCGGCGTCATCATCCTGGCGACCATCGCCAGCGCCTGGCCGGCGCGCAACGCTTCTCGCGTCACGGTGCGCGATGTCCTGGCCTACGAATAGCAATCCAGCAAGGGTCTGACCGATAGCGTTCGGAGGAGGTTTGCAATGAGTAGCAAGAAGAAGTTCAGCATCAAGAAGTGGCAGATTGGTCTGATCGCCCTGGTCATCCTGGGCATCGTGGGATACGTGGTCATCGGCCAGACCGGCCTCGTGGCCCGGGCCGCGGGAACCAAAACGCCGGCGCCGGCCACGCCGGTCAAAGCCGGCAGCGACGTCATCGCCGACGGCGTTGTCACGCCGATTCGCAGCGCCAACCTGAGCATGGCGAGCGGCGGCGTCCTGGAAGAAGCGTTGGTCACCGAAGGCGCGGCCGTGTCGGCCGGCCAGCCGCTCCTGCGCCTCAACGCTGCCCGCCAGAAGGCCGCCCTGGCCGGCGCCGAAGCGCAGCTCGCCCGCGCCCGGAGCGCCCTGGCCCAGACGCAAGCCGGTCCACGCCCCCAGGAAGTGGAAGCCGCGCA
>CAIQJD010000748.1 GCA_903872005.1 uncultured bacterium
CGCGCGAATTTGCTTGCAATCCGGCCTAATCTATGCTATTCTAACATCGTATAAGCCCGATGGGGACCTTGGCACGCCCTGAATAAAGCGTCACCACGCGTCGAACACTCACTCGCGGAGAGACATCAATGAAGAGCCTCATCGTCTTGGAAGCCCCTCGTGTGAGAATGGTTCTCGCCTGGATGCTGCCGGTGGTTGCCGGCCTGTTGGAATGGGCATTGTGGGCCTACACAGCACCCTTCGCCTGGAGCTTGTTCTATCCGGCTGTTTTCATTGCCGCCTGGGTCGGCGGCCTGTGGGGCGGCATCGGCGCGACGCTACTTGCCGCCGCCCTGGATCTTTGGTTCTCCATGCCGGCGCACGCATCCCTCGACGCCATAGGGATCAGCGGCTATGTCTCGGCATCCCTGCTCGCGGTAGTGGGCATCGCCTTCAGCCTGATCAGCGAGCGCATACGCGCCCGCCACGCAGAGTATCATGTGCTCTTCGACCAGGCCGGCGACGGCATCATTATCGTATACGCCGACGGTCGCTGCGTGAATGCGAACCCCAAATATTGCGCGCTGTTGGGCCGGCCGCGCGAAGAAGTGATCGGCGCGCCACTGAGCGACTATGTAGTGGGGGCCGTGTTGGGCATCGTACGCGCCCACAAGGGCGCCATCTTCGTGGACAGCGCCGTCGGCGTCGGGACGACCGTGCGCGTGCTCCTGCCGGCCGCGGAGCCGGCCTGACATCGGCGGTGCCCTGCGAAGGCTTGCCTTCACCTGACCTAATTTCCAGACGCCCTGGCGCCGACGCCAGCCGACGCGCCCGCCACAACGAAGTATGGGGTCTGCGCCAGTCCCGTACCTGGCACAGACCCCATACTTTCAGCGATGGTGACATACTACGATGCCCGCAGGGGAATTCGAATCCCCGTCGCAGCCTTGAAAGGGCTGTGTCCTGGGCCTCTAGACGATGCGGGCCGAACGGGTGTATAATATCAGAAATGGAGCGAACCGTCAAATACCGGCCGCTCCAGATTTTCCCATACAACATCGGAGATGAGCGATGTCCACCATCCAACGCACCCTCACCCTGCGCGCGCCGGCCGAAACCGTGTGGGCCATTGTCGCAGACCCCAAGCGCGCTCCGGCCTGGATGCCCGACATTACGGATCGCGACGTAAGCGCCGGCGACCCACTGGGCGTGGGCGTCCAGTGGCGAGAACAGGGCCTGCTGCGCGGCCGAACCTACACCACCATGTATGAAGTCACTGCCTGGGAGCCGCCCCACCGCATCGCCTACCGCCGGCTCGCGGCCGCCAAAGGCGATTACCACTGGGTCGAGACCATCACCCTGCAACCAGGCGCCGGCGAAACGACGATCACGCTCAGCCTCGACTATGCCATGCCCGGCGGCATCATCGGGAAACTCTACGAACATTTCTTGTTTCGCAAGGACTTCTCCAGCACGCTGGACAACCGCCTGGAGCGTCTGCAAGAGCTGTGTGAGCGCGCCATCCTACCGGCGCCGGCTTCCAAGACCGAAGCCGAAGCGCCGCGTCTCCGGCGCGTCCGCCGCGCCGGCTCGCGCAAGGACGCCTGACGCGGTGCGATCCAGATGCCAAACGCATACCGTTTGCCAGCAGCCCGCAGCCGGCCGCCCGCGCATGGGGCACGCGCCGCGCCGGGACTATTCCGAGGAGCGAGATAACATGCCATCCATAGAAGAGTACCGCAAATTTCTCAAGAGCGATCTGTGGGAACAATGGGCGAGCCTAAGCCCCGACCAACAGCGCGGCGTCCCCTGCCCGCCGTTGGAAAAGCCGACCCCCGAACACGCCCGGCGCATTGATCTCATCGCGCCGGCCGACATGCGCGTCGGGCGCGAGCCGCTCTTTGACATGATTGCCCGTCGCCAAAGCCGGCGCAAATACGACCCCGCTCCCCTCTCGCTGGAGGAACTCTCCTTCCTCCTGTGGGCCACCCAGGGCGTGCACGAGATCATCGCCAACGGCCATGCCACCCGGCGCAGCGTCCCCTCCGGCGGCGCGCGCCACCCCTTCGAGACCTATCTCGCCATCAGCCGCGTCGCTGACCTCACGCCGGGCCTCTACCGCTACCTGGCCCTGGAACATCAGCTCTGCTTCCTCTATGATGACCCAACCATCATGGATCGTGTGGCGGACGCCTGCAATCGTCAGCACTTCGTGAAGGGCGCGGCCGTCACCTTCATCTGGACGGTCATCCCCTATCGCACCGAGTGGCGCTACAGCATCATTGGCGAAAAGGTCATCGCCCTGGACGCCGGCCATCTCTGCCAAAACCTCTACCTTGCCAGCGAGGCCATCGGCGCCGGGACATGCGCCATCGCCGCCTACCATCAAGCCAAACTGGATGCCATCCTCGCCATTGACGGCCAGGAGGAATTCTCAATCTACGCTGCGCCGGTCGGCAAATTGCCACATTGATCGGCAGGCGTCACGAGAAGACGCGCAATCCCCAGCCGGCGTCTGTGGACGTTGGCTGGGGATTGCGTTTACAGAGAGCCAGGAGCCGGCCGGCGGCCGGCTCCTGGCGTTGCGTTGCGTCCTACTTCCCGCGCGCGAAGCCGACGACGATCTCGGCCACTTCTGCGCCCACGCGGCCCTGACCTTCATAGGTCTGCGCGCCCACGTGCGGGGACGAGAGGCAGTTCGGGTGCGCCAACAGCTTCGTGTTGGGCGTCGGCTCTTCGGCGAAGACGTCCATCGCCGCGCCGGCCACCTTGCCGCTCTCCAAAGCCGCCAGGAGCGCGTCTTCGTCAATCGTGCCGCCGCGCGCGCAATTGACGATCCGCACGCCATCCTTCATCTTCGCGATGAGGTCGGCATTGACGATGTTGGCCGTCTGCGGGGTCAATGGGATATGCAGCGAGATGTAGTCCGCTGCCGAGACGCACTCGTCCAGACCACAGCAGGTGTAGCATTCCGTCGAAGGCACCGGGCGAATGTCATACGCGAAGACCTTCATGCCCAACGCTACGGCCCGCTGCGCCAGGGCCGTGCCGATGCGACCGATGCCGATGATGCCCAGCGTCTTGCCGTAGATTTCGTTGCCCTCGAAGGACTTCTTATCCCACTTGCCCTCTCGCATGGATTGGGTCATCTGCGGGATCTTGCGCGCCATGGCGAACATGTAGCCCAAGGCCAGCTCGGCCACGGAGATCGTCGCCGCGGCCGGCGTATTGCGGACCATGATGCCCTTCGACTCGGCGTACTCGACGTCAATATTATCCAGGCCGACGCCGCCGCGCACGATGAGCTTCATGTCCTTCGCCGCATCAATCGCGCCCTTGCGGAACTTCGTCGCCGAGCGCACAATCGCCACTTGATACCCCGGCACGGTCGCCGCCAACTGCTCCGGCGTCATGCCCGTCTTCACATCCACCTGGAGGCCGGCCGCTTTCATCGTCTCGACGGCGCTGGCTTCCATCTTATCACAAACCAGGACCTTCATCGTGTCCTCCTCACATACAGGTTAGTCTGACAGACTCTAGAAGCCAACGATCTCCGCAATCTGGCCGGTGATCCAGCGCATGTCATCCATGGTCAGGTCGCCCATGTGCGCGATGCGGAAGCACTTGCCCTTGAGCGGGCCGTAGCCGTCAGAGATCATCGCGCCGCGCTTGCCCAGCTCGGTGTTGAGCGCCTTGATGTCGGCATTGCGGGTATTGGTGATATTGGTGACGGTGCGAGACAGATAGCGCTCGTCGCCATAGATGCCCCAGTACTTGCGCGCCCAGTTCTGGATGAAGGTCGCCATCTCAATGTGGCGCGCCCAACGCTTATCCAACCCTTCAGCCAAAATATCGTCCATCTGCTTATTCAGCGCCTGGAGCAGGCTGACCGCCGGCGTGGCCGGCGTTTGATCCTTCTGATAGAACTCGTACATCTCGATGAAATCGAAGTACATGCCGCGATTCGGGACCGTGGCCGCCTTCTTCATCGCCTTCTCAGAAACAGCGCACACGGCCAGGCCGGGCGGCAAGGCGAAGCACTTCTGCACGCCGGCGAGGAGCACGTCAATGCCTAGCTTATCGAATTCCAGCTTGTGGCCGGCCATGGAGCTGACCGCATCCACCAGGAACATGACATCGGGGTACTTCTTCATCACTTCGGCGATCTCGTAGATCGGGTTGGCGATGCCGGTGGAAGTCTCGTTGTGGACGAGGGTGATGGCATCGTACTGGCCGGTGGCGAGCGCCTTGTCAATCATTTCCGGCTCAATGGCCTTGCCGGCCGGCACGTCGAGGACATCCGCATCCTTGCCGTTGGACTTGGTCATGCCGGCCCAGCGCCGCGAGAACTCGCCGCAAACGGTGTTCAGGCACTTCTTGGCAACGCAGTTACGCACCGCGCCTTCCATCACGCCCGACGAGGAACTGGTGAACAAGAAGACCGGCTGGGTCGTGTAGAGCATCTGCTGCACTTTGACCGTGCAAGCCTTCTGCAGGTCAGAATACTCCTTGGTGCGGTGCCCAAGCATCCAGGCGGCTTGCGCGTCAAGGACTTCTTTCCGCACGTGAGTAGGGCCAGGAATGAACAGTTTCTTGTACATACGATTCTCCTTCTAGATTGGGATAGTCAACGTTCACGGAACATGAAAAAGGGGAAATAGGTAAAGCAGCCACCCATTTCCCCCTCTGTCCTCATCAACCTGAGAGATTGCCCATCTCGCACTTCCCGGTGCATTGAGATGCAGCTTGCCCCTTCGGTGCGGCCCACGGGCAGGAAGGAGGGCCGGCTCTCCAGAGTGCTGTCCCAGCGCGATTCGTGTGCCTGAGAGTTCTCCGGCGGATGGATACCCCTTCGGCGGCCAGCTACGATCCATTGTAGTCGGCGCTCTCTCGCGCTGCTCATTCAGCATTATTCACTTATACGACATAAACAGTGTACCACAACAGCGGGCGTTTGTCAACGCATCGCCGGCCGGAAATCTGCCCACCAGCCATGTGGACTGCGAAGGCTTGCCTTCGCACAACAAGCCTTATGTGCTAGGCGCAACGTCTAATTTGTCAAAGACGGAGTAAATCATTGCGAGCCGGCGGCCATCCTATCAACAGCTTGCCGGCCGACGTGATCGCGTGTACAATGCCCGCCACTTGCCGCTTCCGCGAGAAGCGCGCAGAAGGGATGAGAACCATGCACCGATCTGCACGTAAGCCATCATCGGACCAGACTGGTCGCCTGATCAGTCGAGGCCGCGCAATGCTGCCGGCGCTCCTCACTCTGATCGTCGCCATGGCGCTCCTGACGGCGTGCGCCGGCGCGGCCACCCCGTCCGCACCCACGGCCGCGCCGCCGACCAGCGCTCCAACGCAGGCCGCTCCCACCGCGGCCCCGATCACGGCGACAACCGCCCCCGCCTCCGCGACGCAACCGCCGGCAGCGACGCCGACAAAGCCGGC
>CAIQJD010000749.1 GCA_903872005.1 uncultured bacterium
AGTGACGCAGGACGTCACCGCCATTTTGGCGCAGTTGCCCGAAGCGATGGAAGCCCTCACCGGCGTCAACCTGGTCGAGACGCTCAAGCAGCTTCCCGGCGTGCAAAGCACGCCCACAGAACCCGCAGCATAGCGCGCCCATGGGCCTCGGAAAGTCTCCCTTTCCGAGGCCCATTTCATGTCAACGCGCGCCGGCGTCCTTCGTAGCATTGCCCCTTATGGGCATCCGAGAAGGGCAATAAATGCGCGCCAGGCGCCAGACTACGAGGAGGAGAATCGTCCCCCATGGACTGCATTTTTTGCGCCATTGTCGCCGGCCGCGTGCCGGCCAGCATCGTGTACGAGGACGACACGACCCTGGCCTTCATGGACATCACGCCGGCCACGGCCGGCCATCTTCTGGTGATCCCCAAAGCCCATTACCGCAACCTCTTCGACGCCCCGCCGGCCGTCGCCGCCCAGGTCATGCAGACCGGCGCGCGCCTGGCGCCGGCGTTGCGCGCCGCCAGCGGTTGCGCCGGCATGAACTTCTACGTTGCCAACGAAGCGCCGGCCGGCCAGGAAGTCTGGCATCTGCACCTGCACCTCTTGCCGCGCTACGCCGGCGATGGGTTCGGCCTGCGCTTCCCGCCCGGCTATGGCCGCCGGCCGCCACGCGCCGAGCTGGAGGAGTGGGCCGCGCGTATCAAGACATCGTTCGCTCAACCACACGACGAGAACGCGAAATAAGGAGGCAACTATGATTGACCGCGCGCGCGTACGCGCCGCACTGACCGGCCCGGTGGCGTCGGTGCCCACTATCTATCTGCAGGACGGCGAGCTTGACTTCGCCGGCATGCGCCGCTATGTGGATTTCGTCATCGCCGGCGGGAGCAAGTCGCTGATCCTCACCTTCGGCGATAGCCTGTACACCCTGCTGGGCGACCACGAAGTCGCCGCGGTGACCCGCACCGTGGTCGAGCAGAGCGCCGGCCGCGCCCTGGTCATCGCCGCCGACCGCAGTTGGGGCACGCCCCAGACCGTGCGCTTCGCCCGCGAGATCCGCGCCCTGGGCGCAGACGTGCTGATGGTCTTGCCGCCCGATTGGGCCAACTCGTGCGAGCCGGCCACGTTGGTGGAGCATTATGCGGCCGTGGCGCAAGAGATGCCGCTGATGCTCATTACGGCGCTCTTCGCCCGCCGGGCCATGGGCCAATCCATCAAGATCATCGAGCAGGTGCGCGATACGGCGCCCAACGTGGTGGCGGTCAAAGACGACGTGGTGGGCGAGTTCGCCCGCCGGCTGAGCCTGGCAGTCTACGACCAATGGGCCGTCATCTCTGGCGGCCAAAAGCAGAACCATCTCAATGCCTGGCCCTATGGCTGCGATGGCTACTTCTCGACCTTCATCAAGTTCAAGCCGGCCGTCGCCTGGGACTACTGGAAGGCCATCACCGCCGGCGACATGGCGAACGTGCGCCGCATCATCCGCGATTACGATATGCCCTTCTTCGAATATGTCCTCGGCGTCCCGGGCAGCTTCGACGCCGCGCTGCACGGCATCCTGGAGCTGCATGGCATCGCCGGCCGCTGGCGGCGCAAACCCTACTATTCGTTGAGCGACGCCGACATGGAGAAGCTGGCCGATTTCATGAAGGGCAAGGGGTGGCTGTAGTCCTGCCAGCCCTGTGTGGACTGCGAAGGCTTGCCTTCGCTTGCGCGCCGCTTGCCGAGGCAAGCCTCGGCAGTCCACATAGCCGGCCGCCCACCGGGCCGGCCGGGGGCAGTTTGACAAAGCGCCGGGTCAGATTTAGAATGTCGGGCAGTGTGGTTCCGCGTAGAGCGTGAGACGGGGCGTCATATCCGAGACCTGCGGAGGGGGTCTGGCGGGGTCTATGAGCAGCCACCACGTTCTGGTTCTCAATGCCACCTACGAGCCGATCAACATTGTCTCGTTGCAACGGGCAGTCATCCTGCTGCTCAAGGAAAAGGCGGAGCTGGTGGAAGCGGCCACGGCCGAGTTGCGTTCGGGGCGCGCCAATATACGCCTGCCGATCGTGATTCGCCTGGTCTATTACGTGCGGATTCCGCGTCTGGTGGGCATTCCCCTCTCGCGACGCACCGTCCTGGCGCGTGATCACTACACCTGCCAGTACTGCGGGGCCACGCCCAGCCGCGCCGACCTGACCGTAGATCACGTGACGCCACGCTCCAAAGGCGGAGAGACCAGTTGGGAAAACGTGGCGACCGCCTGCCGGCGCTGCAATGTCCGCAAAGGCAGTCGCGCCCCCGAAGAGGTAGGCATGGCATTGCGCTCGCGGCCGGCGCGACCGCGTTTCGTCGCCCTGGCCCTGGTTGCCCAATCCGACCACAACGAAATCTGGCAAAAATACATGTATTGACGCGCTGGGGCGAGGCAACGGCTTCGCCGCCAGCCTGACAGGTTGAATCCGGCGTGCTTGAAGAGCCGATCCGCTTTGCCTCTGATACGCCCTATATCCTCGTCGAAACCGACGCTGCACTCCAGGCCCTGACCGCCGATCTGGGGCGTTGCGCCGGCGTCGGCGTGGACACCGAATCCAACAGCCTGTATGCCTATCGCGAGCGCGTCTGCCTGATTCAATTTTCGACGCCGGCCGTGGACTACATCGTAGACACCCTGGCCTTCGATGACCTGGCGGCGCTGGGGCCGATCTTCGCCGACCCGCAGATCGAGAAAATCTTCCACGGCGCGGATTACGACGTCAGCACG
>CAIQJD010000750.1 GCA_903872005.1 uncultured bacterium
GCGCCAGCGCGCCCAGCTCGAAGGGCTTGTGCAGGAAGTGGCCGGCCGGCGCGTTCTCCAGTTCCGTCAGGCCATTGGAATAGCCGGACATGAAGAGGATCTTGAGGCCCGGCCGCGCCTCGGCCAGCCGGCCGGCCATTTGTTGCCCGCCCATCTGGGGCATGACCACGTCGCTCACCAGCAGGTCAATCTCGCCGGCGAAGTCTTCGGCGACCCGCAGGCCATCCATCCCGTTGGCCGCCTGCAAGATGAAGTAGCCCTGTCCCTGCAGCGTGCGCACGACCATCTCGCGCACGGTCCCATCGTCTTCGGCCACCAGGATGGTCTCGTCGCCGCGCGGCCAGGCGCTCGATGCTTCGTCCGCGCTGCGTTCCATCTTATCCTCGACACGCGGCAGATAGATTTCGAAACGCGTCCCGGCGTCCACTTCGCTGTTACAGACGATGCTTCCGCCATGCTGCCGGATGATGCCATAGACCGTCGCCAGCCCCAGGCCAGTGCCTTTGCCCACATCTTTGGTGGTGAAGAACGGCTCGAAGAGGTGCGCCTTGATGGCGTCGGACATGCCATGCCCGTTGTCGCTGACGCTCAGGGCGACGAATTCGCCGGCCTGCATATCGGGAACATCCCGCGCGCCGGCTTCATCCAGAGTCACAACGGAAGTCTCGATGAGGAGCCGGCCGCCGGCCGGCATGGCGTCGCGTGCGTTCACCGCCAGGTTCATCAACACTTGCTGCAACTGGCTCTTGTCTGCCTTGACCAGGCAGACCTTCTGGCTGACGGCCACCACCAGCTCGATGTCTTCGCCCACGAGCCGGCGCAGCATCTTGTTGAAATCGAGGATCAGGTCATTCAGGTCAACGGTTTCGAGCTTCATCTGCTGGCGACGCGAGAAGGCCAACAGTTGGCGGGTCAGGTCGGCGGCGTGCTGCGCGCTCTTGAAGATCTGGCGAATGTCGGCGACGGCCGGCGCATTGGCAGACGCCGCTTCGGCGGCGAAGGTGGCGTAGCCGATGATGGCGGTCAGGATGTTGTTGAAGTCGTGGGCCATGCCGCCGGCCAGCCGGCCGACCGCGTCCATTTTCTGCGCCTGCAAGTATTGCTCCTGCAGACGCTTGCGCTCCGTCACATCCAGGCTGGCCCCGCGGATGCCCGTCACCCGGCCGGCGCCATCGCGCAGCGGCTCGTAGATCATGTCGAAATAGCGCACGCCCAGGGCGTCGCCCCAGGACATCTCGCCGCGAAAGGCGACGCCGGTCGCCAGCACTTCCAGCTTGGCGCGGATGACATCGGCGATGCCGGCCGGGTCGGTCACTTCGTAGTCGGTCTTGCCGACGATGGCGTCATCGGAGTAGCCTTCGCGGGCGTTGTACATCCAGCGGTAACGCAGCTCGGCGTCCTGTTCCCACAGGGTGACCGGCGCGTTCTCCAGGGCCAGGCGCAGCCGGCGCTCGCTCTCCTGGGCGGTGGCTGTCTGCCGGCGCAGCCCCTCGGTCTGCTCGCGCAACAATTGCAGCAGCGCCTCCCGCTCGTCATCGTCGCGCTTGCGTTCGGTGATGTCGTGGCCGAATTCCGCCGAGCCGATGATCTCGTCGCCCATCCAGATCGGGTTGAGCGATGTTTCGTAGTAGCGCGTGCGCCCATCTATGTCATAGGCGCTTTCTTCCCAATGGCCTGCGCCCAGGGAGAGCCGGCGCAACATCTGTTCCCAATAGGCTCGCTCGTCGGCCGGCAGGTAGTCGGCGATACGCAGGCCGACCCGCGCCTCCATGCCGTAGCGCGCCCGCAACATGCGCGCGAAACTGCGATTGAACGCGATGAGCCGGCCCTCATTGTCACGCGAGGCAATGATGTCCCCTGTGTGCTCTAACAACGCCTGCAATTTGGCTTCCGACTCTTTCAGCGCCTGCTCGGCTTTCTTGCGTTCGGTGATGTCTTGCACGATGCCGGTCCAGACCGTCTCGCCGCTCTCGACGCGCCGGGGCGTGGAGGCGAATTGTATCCAATAGACTTGCCCACCGCGCAGGATCCGCCCCTCCCACGCGAAAGGTTGCACGGCTGCCAGCGCGGCGGCATTCAGGCGGAGGAATTCCGGCTGATCCTCCGGCAAGATGCGCTCGATAAATGCGCCCGGGTTCTCCTCGCACTCGGCCCGCTGAATGCCCAGGAGCTTGCAGTACTGCTCGCTCGCCATCTCCATGGTGTAGTGGGTGTCCACCCGCTCGACCCATGTGGACGTTTCCCAGACGGGTTCAGGTTTCACCCGCACGCGGTACACGCCGGCCGGCATGGCGGCGACCAGGTCCTTGAGGAGATTGCGCTCGCGCTCCAGCGCCTCCTGGGAACGGAGGCGCGCCAGCGCCGAGGAGAGTATCTCGCCCATGGACATCGCCATGGCCGCATTTTCTGACGTGAAGCCCCCCTCTTTATCGGCAAAGCCGAGGATGCCGGCGTTGCGGCCGCCGACGGTCAACGGGGCGAAGAGGGCGTTGTTCAGCGGCGCGCTCCCTTCGGGGAACAGGCCGGCCCACTCCGCCGCCGGCAGGTCGTTGGCGTAGACCGGGGCATGGGTCTGATACGCCGCGGCGCGCAGCCGGCGGACGGGCGCGCCCAGGACCGGCGCGCCGGTGCGGGGTTCTCCCTCGACATCGCGGAAGAGGATGTCATTGCTCTCGCCATTCGCAGCAAGGAGGGAGACGTAGCCGGCTCCGGCGCCAAGCAGGTCCCGACAGGCATCGAA
>CAIQJD010000751.1 GCA_903872005.1 uncultured bacterium
ACACGATAGAGCCGGCCGGTATGCGCCCGCACCTGGCGAAAGATGTACGCGGCCGTGGAGAGCCGGCGGCGCAGCGCCGAGGGCGGCCGGCCGGGCAGGAGATCGCGACGCGCCGGCCGCTCGCCGGCGTCGGGATAGAGCACGATAGTCTCCACCCCCAGCGCGGCGAAGCGCGGCAGATAGGCATTGGGGCGATAGAACAACACCACCGGCTCATAGGCGGCCCGATCCAGGCCCTGCGCCAACTGGTGCAGGCTGACAATCGAGCCGCCGAAGCCATAGGCCATCTCAATGAACAGGATGCGCCGCGCCACTTCATCTCCTGTGCGGGCGGGCCTTGTCCTCGCCCCTCTGCGCCCGCCCTCTACTTGCGCTCTTTCGTCGCCGCCGAGCGGCCCAGGTTCTCGAACAACTCGATGACGAAGGTCAGGATGATGCCGGCCAACAGGCTGGCGACCGCGCCCACCGCTGCCAGGCGCGGCAGATTCGACTTGGCCGGCGCGTCGGGCGCGCGTCCCTTCTCCACGATCTGGATATAACCGACGCCCTGCGCCGTCGCCTCTTTCAGCTTGGCCTCGTTGGCTTTGGAGAGGAGAAAATCGTAGCTGACTTCAGCCAGGCTGACCGCGCGCGCCAGCGCGTCGGCCTCTTTGCTGAAACCGACCAGCGCCAGCAGCTCGGCTTCTTTCTGAGCGATGATCTGATCATACTCGCGGGCGGCGGTCTTGTGCCCGTTGGCCGCGGCATCGAAGTCAGCCGCCTGGCGTTGATAGCCGCGGATCATATCCAGATACGAGGCGTAGGTCGCGCTGGTCTCGGCCGGCGCGACGCGCTCCATCTCCGCCCGTGTCGTCTCGGCGGCCGAGCGATAGCTGGCTGCCTCGCTCAGGCTGCGTTGCTCGTCAACGAGCGCCGTGTCGCGGACGTTTTTGTAGCTGCGAATGATGTCTTGATACGCCAGCAACTCGCGTTCCATCGAGTCCATGTTGTTCTTGAGCTTGAACTTGAGCAACGCATCTTTGGCTTCGGCCAGGATTTCGCCCTGCGCGTCCACCTGTTGCACCAAGAATTGCTTGGTGACGCGCGCCGGCAAAGCCCGATAGTCGCGGTAGTACTGGATGGCATTCTCGACATGCGCGTTGATGATCGCCTCGGCCAGTTGCGGCGAATCGGCTTCAGCCGTCACCACCATGGCATCGCCGTCTTCCACCGAGCTGACGCCGGCCAACAGATCGGCCGCCGAAATGCTCAGATTCAGGCTGGCGATGGTGCGCCACGCCACCAGGCCGCTGCTCAACACGCTGCGGAACTCCGCCTGCACCGCCGCCAGCTCCTCGCTCGCCGAAGCCGAGCGCACCTGCCCGAAGAGGCTCACCTGCTGCGACTCCGAGCCGATGATCTGCACCTTCACGCTGGCGCGATAGACCGGCGCCGCGGTGAGCGACGTCGCCAGGATGACGCCCATCGTCGCCACAAAGATCAATAAGATCAACCAGAGGCGCTTCTTGATGATGCGCCAGTAACTTATGAATTCGGTGATATCCATGCGTATTACTCCCGTCAGGGTAACATGACGTCATGGCCCGCCGGCCGGGCCGCCTGCGCTTGCAACGTCTCCTGGACCAGGCGCGACCATTCCTCGACCCGCCCGCGCCAGGTATTCTGGGCAGCCAGGGCGCGCCGGCCGGCGACCTGCTCTGCCGTCGCCTTGGCCAGCGCCGCCTCGGTCAGGCGCACAAACGCGCCGGCGTCCTCGGCGATGGCGACCCACTCGGCGTATTGCCGCGCGGCCGGCACGTCGCTGCACACGACCGGCTTGCCGCAGGCCAGATACTCATACAGCTTCAACGAACTGATATGGCGCGTCCATTCGTTGCGCTGATAGGGCAACAAACAGACATCCATGCCATTGATGTAGCGCGGCACGGCCTCGGCCGGCCGCTGGCCGAAGAAATGGACATTGGGCCGGCCGCGCAGCGCCGCCAACATCCCATCTCGCTCGGAGAGATCCACCGGCCCCACCAGCGCCAGCGACCAATCCGGCCGCGCCGCCGCCAGCGCGTCCAGCCAGCCCAAATCGAGCTTGGCGTTGATCGCTCCCACGTAGCCGGCCAGCGGGCGCGGCAGCCGCGCCAGATCGGCCGGCGCCGGCTCGCCGGCGTCCACGATAGCAGCGAAGCGATCATAGTCCACGGCATTCTGCACCAGATGCGTATTCGGGTTGAAGGCGCGCTTGCTCTCCCACAGCGCCGGCGCGGTGCAGATCACCAAGTCTGCGCGGCGTAGGAGCGCCTCTTCGCGGGCGCGCAGCGCGACGCGATCCGCGATCCCCTCATACGCTGAATACTCGTCCACCACATGATAGAGCGCCAGCTTCTCGTCGAACTGGCCGATGAGGTCGCCCATCTCCGGCCGGCAGAGCCAGAGGATCGGCCGGCCGAAGCCCAGCCGGCGCATCTCACCCCGCAACGAGCCATTGCGAAACGCGCCGGTGAGCTGCTTGAGCGGGAAACGCCCGCTCACCGGCGCCCATTCCAGGTTGTGATAGACCCACAGGTTGGGACGCGCGGCGGCGACCTGCGGGCCGCGCGGGGCCGGCCAGTGCGCCGGGCCGGCGCGCAGCCGCATCAGCGTATCCCGCAAGTAAGAGCGCGGTTCGACGTACATGACGCGATTGCGCTCCGCCAGGATCGTCAGCAGATGGTGGCGGTTGCGCCAGATCGCCGTCCACGGGTCTGGCGCGAAACAGAGGATGCTTTCGCCTTCTATCATGTGTCGCACATCCTCCCTGGCTTCCGAGTGCGTTCCAGTTTTGGGTTAGGAGCGTCCCGATACGCCCTGTAGCATCGCCCCTTGTGGGCGTCTGGGGGGTCGGACGGCCACAAGGGCCGATGCTACGCTCGTTGCCCGAATTGGAAACACCCCCCCTGGCGCACGGCCCGATAGACGCCGGCGTGCTGCGCCCCGATGCGCGGCCAGCTCACCTGCTCCAGATATGCCGCGATGGCCCGGCCGGCCGCCTCCTGATCCAGACCCCGCGCCCGGCGCAACGCGTCGCGCAGTCCCTCGGCCTCGGCGGGATCGTAGGTCACGCCGGCCGTCTGCGCCGCCAGCTCCGGGAATGGCCCGATGGCCGGCGCGAGGATCGGCCGGCCGAAGGAGAGCGCCAGCAACGCGGCACCCGATGTGGTCGCCTTCCGATAGGGGAAGACGCAAATGTCTGCCGCCCGCATGTAGACCTGCAAGGCGTCGTCCGGCGCATGCTCCAAATGGGCCATGATGCGCCGGTCGCCGGCCATGCGGCCGCGCAACTCCTCGGCATAGGCCGGCTCGTGCGGGTGCCCCACGATGACCAGCCGGGCGTCGGCATCGGGCAGGCCGGCAAAGGCCGCAATCAGCTCCTCAATGCCCTTATAGGGACGCACGCCGCCCAGGGCCAGATAGACGAAATCGGCCGGCCCCAGGCCCAGCCGGCGGCGCGCCTCGGCCGGCGCGATGGCATCGGGATAGCAGCCGACGTAGCTGCCATGCGGGATGACATAGACGCGGCGCGTCCGGCCGCTCTGTTGGCGCACCGACGCGGCCACGCCGGCGTCGTGCACGTGCAGCGCGTCGGCCCAGGCGAAGAGCGCCCGATGCGCCAGGCGATTGAAGCGCGCCTGCCGGCCCTCATGTTGTTCCAGGTTATGCACCGTATAAATCACGCGCCGGCCGCTGATCTTTGCCAGCGCCAGCGCCGCCAG
>CAIQJD010000752.1 GCA_903872005.1 uncultured bacterium
CTGACCCAGATGGTCGGCCGGCTGGAAGACGATAATCACCACGCCCGCTGGCTGGCCGAGCGACTGATCGGCGTTCCGGGCCTACGCATAGACTTGCGCTCCGTCCAGACCAACATCGTCTTCGCCGACGTGAGCGCGCCCGGCATCCGCGCCGGCGATCTGGCGACCCGACTGGCCCAGGCCGGCGTCCTGGCGCTGGCCCGCCCGGGCAACCGCATCCGCTTCGTCACCCACCGCCTGATTGGCGACGCCGAAGTCTCGGCCGCCGCGGCGACCATCGCGGCGACCATGGCCGCGATGACCGAGAGGAGAGTCTCACCAGCATGAATCTGGATCCCATCAAGTTCGAAGTCATTCGCAACGCCCTCCTGGCAGCCACCGAAGAGATGACCGCGGCGCTGCGACGCTCGGCCTATTCGACCAACATCAAGACGCGTAACGACTTCTCATGCGCTTTTTTCGACCGTGACCTACGCACGGTGGCGCAAGCCTTCTCCCAGCCGGTGCATCTCGGCTCACTGGCCGAATTCGTGCCGGCGGCCATCCGCGCCTACGGGCCGGAGAACCTCGGCCCCGGCGACGCCATCCTGGCGAACGATTCTTACCTGGGCGGCCCGCACCTCAACGACGTGACCCTCATCTCGCCGGTCTACTACGCCGGCGAACGCGTCGGCTATGTCGCCAATCTGGCCCATCATGTGGATGTGGGCGGCGGCTCCGCCGGCAGCATCGGCGCCTTCCGCGAAATCTACCAGGAGGGCGTCATCATCCCGCCGGTCAAGCTGGTCGCCGCCGGCCAAATCGTCGCCGACATCTTCAAGTTGGTGCTGGCGCAAATCCGCTCGCGGCGCGAGACGGCCGGCGACTTCCGCGCCCAGATCGCCTCCAACAATACCGGCGTGCGCCGCATCAGCGCGCTGCTGGACCATTTCGGCGCGGACGTCGTGTCCGCCTACACGGACGAATTGATCGCGTACACAGCTGCGCGCGTGCGCGCCGGCCTGGCGACCCTGCCGCGCGGCGACTTCCGCGCCGAAGGCGTAGTGGACAACGATGGCTTCACCGATCAACCGGTGCGTCTCGTCGCCCGCGTCATCATTGACGCCGCCGGCGTCCTCTTCGATTTCACCGGCTGCGATCCGCAGCGCCGCGCGCCGGTCAATTCGACCACCGCGCAGACCTTCGCCGCCTGCGCCTATGTCCTCAAGTGCTTGCTCGACCCGGATATCCCGGTCAACGATGGCTACTATCGCTCCGTGCAGATGATCGCTCCCCGCGGCACGGTGGTCAATTGCACCCACCCCGCGCCGGTGGTCGGCGGATGGGAGACGCAGATGCGCCTCACGGATGTCATCCTCAAGGCGCTCTCGCCGGCCATGCCCGAACGCGTGCCGGCCGGCACCAAAGCCATGATGGCGCAAGTCGCTTTCGGCGGCGTGGATCCCTATCGCCACGAAATGTACGCTTTCTACGAGGCCATCGCCGGCGGCTATGGCGGGCGCGCCGGCAAGGACGGCCCCGACGCCGTGCAGGCGCACGGCCAGAACACAGAGAACGCGCCGACCGAAGAGGTGGAGCTACACTACCCGGTGCGAATCGTGCGCTATGAGCTGGAAGAGGACTCGGATGGCCCGGGCGAGTTCCGCGGCGGATTGGGCCTGCGCCGGGACTATCAATTCATTGACCATGAAGCATCGTTCAGTATCCTCTCGGATCGCGACCGCTGGGGCCCCTGGGGCCTCTTCGGCGGGCAAGCCGGCCGCAAGGCGTTCTATATCTTGAACCCCGATGGCGAAGCGCGCGCCCTCGGTTCCAAGACCACCGTGCAGCTCCAGCCCGGCGACGTGGTCTCCTACCGCACCTGCGGCGGCGGAGGCTACGGGCCGGCCGAGCGACGCGCGCCGGCGCGCGTCCTGCGCGACGTGCGCGATGGCAAGGTCAGTCCGCAGCGCGCCCGCGACTGTTACAAAGTGGCGATTGACACGGCGCGTTGGATCGTGGACGAAGAAGAAACCCGCCGGCTGCGCGCCGGCGCTTGCGTGTTGGATACTATGGAGACTTCGGAAGTCTTGCAGACTTCCGAAGTCTATC
>CAIQJD010000753.1 GCA_903872005.1 uncultured bacterium
ATGAGGCTGGCGTCTGGATAGGGGGCGAGCGCGCGCAGGTAGTCGGGCAGGGGCGGAATATCGCCGGAGACGGGAAAGACGCCGTCGCTGATGACGAGCGGACGCGCGCCGGGCTTGAGGTGGGCGCGCAGACGCGCTGTCAGGTCGTCCGGGTCACAGTGACGAAAGGTGACGCAGGGTGCGTCGGCCATGCGGATGCCGTCGCGCACGGAATAGTGTGAGATGTCATCCACGAAGACCTGGTCATAGGTGTCGCGCAGACCTTGCAGCAAGATGGCGCTGCCGAGGTAGGCGGATACGTAGTAGGTGATGGCTTCGGCGTCGAAGAAGCGCCGGCCGGCGCGCTCCAGGTCGCGATAGACCGGACTCTCCCCGAACCCGCCGCGCGAGGTGCCGGTGGACATGCCGTAGCGTCCCAGCGCGTCTGTGGCCGCGCGTATCAAGTCAGGGTGGCCGCCGAGGCCGAGGTAGCCGCAGCCGGCAAAGTAGTCACGCTCGCGGCCGTTGATTATGGTACGCGCGCCCGGCGCGCTCTCCATCAGATATTGCCCCATACGTCAAGCCTCTCTTTCAAATGAAGTGCGATTCAGCCCTTGCGATGCGATGTGGCCGGCGCGGGGGTCAGGGGGACCATGTAGGTCATGACGGTTCCCAGTCCGACGCTGCCAGGCGAGGCGGCGAAGTTGGCCGTAGCAGGGATGTCCCAGGCCGGCGCGCGTGTGCCCAGGGTCGCGAGCGCCCGCTGGAGCGCGTGGAGCGCCAGCGTCGTCCAGGCGAGGGCGAAGGACGCCGGCCCCAGGCGCAGCTCCCACCAGAGCTGCGTCGGCTGCGGGCGCGCCCACAGCCATAGCGGCCCAAAGAGATAGGCTTTCAGGTAGCCGGTCACATTGAGGGCTGTTGCCAGGAAGAGGAGCGCGTCGTCGGCCAGGAGCGCGGCCAGCGCGGCCGGCCAGAGGGTGTACCATTCCTGGAACCAGAGGCAGGCGAAGAGGAGGTAGAACTGCATGATCCAGAAACCGGCGCGCGGGAGACTCTGCCAGGAGCGGTCGCGCCAGGCGCAATAGGCTTGCCAGAGGGAGAACAGCCCCGTGGCGAGGAGTGCGGCGCGTCCGACGAGCGCGCCGGCGGCTTCTTCTGTCCAGGCCGGCTGTAACGCGGCCCATAGCGCCGTCGGCAGGGAGGCGGTGAAGAGGTTATCGCGTTGCAGGATGGTCAGCGAGTCGGGGCCGGCCCAGAGAGGCGCATAGGCGAAGCCCACCAGGGCCAGGGCAGCCAGGGCGGTGACGCCGATGAAGCGCAGGCGGGCGCGCCAGGTGGGCAGGTCGCGCAGGGCGATGAGGGCGGCGGCCGGCACGAGCAGGAGTGGGATATATTTGACCAAGGCGCCGGCGAGGAGCGCGAGGATGGTCAGGGTGTAACGCCGGCGCAAGATGAGCCAGACGGCGGCCAGTATCCAGAAGAGCATGACAATGTCGTTATGGCCGTTGCCGAAGGTCTCGTACAGGGCGAGGGGGTTCCAGGCGAGGGCCAAGACGCCGGCAAGGGCTTGGGTCGGGGCCACGCGGCGCAGCACGCCGGCGATGAGAGCAAGGCTGGCGCAGAAGAAGAGGCCGACCAGGAGCTTGAAGGCGATGACGTTGGCGATGACGCCGGAGCCGGCGAGCCGCGCGGCCAGACCGCCCAGGAAGGCCCAGATGGGGCCATAGGTGCAAACCAGATCCGGCCAGCCCATGTAGAGGACGAAGGGGTCATTCACCAGGTTGAGGCCGGTGTGGATGAAAGGATTGCCCCCGAAGAGCAGGATGCGGCCATGCACGATGTAGTCGAAGATGTCGGCGGCGCCCACCGGGAAAATGCCCATGCAGAGGGCGGCCGAGACGCCGGCAGAGCCGAGGACGATGGCCCAGACGGCGCGGCCGCCGGCGCGTTGCGCCAGACGCCAGGCCAGCAGGTAGAGGATGGTCAGGGAGACGAAAACCGCCAGCATCCAGTGAGGCGTCTGCGGCGCATCCGCCGAATGACGAAAGAGATCGTACAAGGGGCGATCCGCGTAGGCTGTGAGCGCGAAAGGTCGGGCACAGGCCAACCAGATGATGATGTTGTTGACGATGGCGATTAGGGCCAGAGCGGCGCACGTCTTGGCGCGGTTGGCAGCAACGGTATTCGGCATGGCTACAGTGGACGCGCTGGCATGAGATTGTGGCTCGCACACGCGAGAAGCGCCGCCGGCCAGGGTCCCTTCGAGCCGGCGTGCGCCGAGAGGCATGATACCACCGTTCTACGCCGGCGGCAAATGGGGACGCGTCTTTTTCCAGCCGGGGCGTTGCGCTTGCCAACGCGCCTAACCAGGTGTAATATAGTGCTGTATGTCACAATCGCCGGCACTTTTCAGACAATGGAGTCGAAGACGCCATGAAACGTATTCTGGTACTTGGCGCGGGGTTGGTGGCGCGGCCGCTGGCGCGCTATCTGCTGGATTGTCCTGATTTCCGGGTGCGGGTCGCCAGCCGCACCGTGGCAAAGGCGCGTGAGTTGATTGCCGGCCATCCGCGCGGCGAGGCGCTGGCCTTCGATATGGAGAAGGATGCGGCCGGCCTGCCGGCGCTGTTGGCGGAGTGCGATCTGGCGGTCAGCCTGCTGCCCTGGACGTATCATGTGCCGGTGGCCGAGGCGTGCGTGGCCGGCCGCAAGCATCTGGTCACTACATCTTATGTTCAGCCGGCGATGCGGGCGCTGGATGGCGCGGCGCAGGCGGCCGGTGTGATCTTGCTCAACGAGATGGGGTTGGACCCGGGGATTGACCATCTATCGGCGATGCGGGTCATCCAGGGGGCGCAGCGAGCCGGCGCGCGGATTGAGTCATTCACGTCGTATTGCGGCGGTTTGCCGGCGCCGGAGGCGAACACGAACCCGTTCGGGTACAAGTTTTCGTGGAGTCCGCGCGGGGTTCTGCTGGCGGGGCGGAATGCGGCGCGTTTCCTGCGGGATGGCGCGGTCGTGGAGATAGCCGGGCCGGCGCTGTTCGAGCATCACTGGCCGGTGACGGTGGCCGGGGTAGGCGAATTCGAGGGCTATCCGAATCGCAATGCGCTGCCATATCTCGATACCTACGGCATCGGCGGGGCGGCCGGCATCTTCCGAGGCACGCTGCGCTATCCGGGGTGGTGCGAGACGCTGCGGCAGATGGTCGCGCTGGGATTGTTGGATGATACGGAGCGGGACGATCTGGCCGGCGTGCGCTGGGCGCGGCTGATGGTCGAGCGGGCCGGCGGGGGCAGCAGCCCGCGAGGGGCTGCGGCTGGCTTTTTGGGAATGCCGGCCGGCGCGGCCGAGCTGGAGCGCATGGCCTGGTTGGGATTGTTTGAGGATGCGCCGCTGCCGGCCGGCGCTCGCAGCGTGCTGGATGCTCTGGCAATGCAGATGCAGAGCCGGATGGCTTACGCGTCGGGCGAGCGCGACATGATTATCCTGCAAGATACGGTGACGGCGCGCTATGCGGAGCGGGTCGAGACGATCACGTCCACCTTGTTGGCCTTTGGGGAGCCGGATGGCGACACAGCCATGTCGCGCACGGTGAGTCTGCCGGCGGCTATCGCCGTGCGGCTGATCTTGCAGGGCAAGCTGACCATGACCGGCGTGCGGATCCCGGTGCATCCCGAAATCTATGCGCCGGCGTTAGAAGAGCTGGAGAGTCTCGGCGTGCGCTCCACAGAGCGTGTGACATTTGTGGATCTGGCTGGGCCGGCATGACGCCGGCGCTATCTCATACTTGTGCGGAGGAACTATGCTGCGTCCCTGGATCATCATTCATTGCATTCTCAGCGTAGACGGACGATTGACGACGGCGCGCGGCTTACGCACTCGCTGGGAGGAAGTGACGCCGGATGCGGTGGGCGAGTACTATCGCTTGAGTCGCTATCTGGGCGCGCAGGGCATCCTCATCAGCGCCAATACCCTCGAAGTGGCCGAGCAGGCTTTGAAGGAGCTGCGCGACGAGACCCGGCCGGATCGGCCGGCGCCGATGCTGATTGTGCCCGATCCGCGCGGCCGGGTGAACTGGACGCTGATGCGCCGGATGCCGTGGCTGGGTCAGGTGATCGTGTTGTGCTCAGAGACGACGCCGGCGAGTTTTCTGAGCTACCTGAGCGAGGAAGGGCTGGCCTACGTGGTGGCCGGCGCGCACGATGTGGATATGGCGAAGGCGTTGGAGGTGGTCTGGACGCAGCACCGGCTGAACTTGATTCAGTGCCAGGGCGGCAGCGCGCTGAACGGCGACTTGCTGCGGCAGGGGTTGGCGGATGAGCTGAGTCTGGTGGTCGCGCCGATCGCGGTGGGCGGGATGCGGA
>CAIQJD010000754.1 GCA_903872005.1 uncultured bacterium
AGACCCAATAGGTCAGATCGGCGCTGACCGCATCGGAGGGGATCGTGACATCCTGGCGCACCGAGGAGAAGGCGTTGACGCTGGCCCCATTGGTGATGCCGAGGCGCATGGCGGCATTGCCGCCGTGGCGCGGGTCGCCGACGATGCCGGCTGCGGCTTTGGTCGCGCCGAGGGTCCAGCCCTGCGCGCCGGCCTCGAAGCCGCCATTGACCACCGCTTCCTGACAGTTGCCAGACGCGGTGGGCCAGGGGGTCGGCGGGACATAGGGCGTGAGCGTGGGGATCCAGGGCGTGGGAACCGGCGTCCAGGTGGGCGGGGTGGAGACGCAGACCAGCAGCGACACGTCGTCCAGGTAGAGGGCGCTGCGCCCGCCGGCGCCGCTGTTATACATATTGAAGTAGAGATCGAGGGTGCGCCCGCGTTGGCCGCTGAGGTCGAAGCTCATGCTGAGCCAGCGGCGCTCATTGCCGGCGCCGTTCTGCCACAGCGTGGCGACCGGATTGTTCGTGCCCGGCTCCATCAACTGGACTTGCCAGTAATTCGGCCCCGGATTCGGCTCCGAAGAAGGGTAGTAGTAGAAGATCAGCGTCGCCGACGTGGCGTCGGGGGGTATCTGGATGCGCTGGCGCACGGCCGAGACGGAAACGACATTCGGATCGGTGTCTATGCCCAGGCGCATGGCATAGGAGCCGCTATGCACCTGCGCCATCGTGCGCGTCGCCGGCCGCGGGCCGGGGTCGCTGGTCCAGGCATAGCCGCCCTCGAAGCCGCCGTCCTGGAGCAGCTCGCGGCACGCGCCGGCCGGCAGAGGCGTCTGCGGCATCCAGACCGTCGGCGTGGGCAGGGGCGGGAGCCAGATGGTGGCGCTGGGCGATGGGAAGGGAATGGCCGGCGCCGGCGTGGTCGGCGTCGGGAGCGGCTGGGTAGGGGCGGCCGTCGGCGGCATCACGGTGGTGGGCGTCGGCGAAGGGGGCAGGGCCGGCGTGGTCGTGCCGGTAGCCGTCGGCATCACCGTGCGCGTGGCGGTCGGCCCGCCGATGACGCCGGAGGCTTCCAGCTCGACGTTCTTGCGGTCGCCCTGATTGCTCCAGATCGGCTCATCCGGCCCGCGCGTCAGCGCCTCGAAGCCATTGATGGTGAAGCGGATGCGATCGCCGGGGAGCGCGCCGGGCTGGCCGGGTTGCTCGCGCGAGCAGGGGAGCAGGCCGTATTGGCCGACGGTGTGAACGACGAAAGAGCCGCAGCGTTTGCTGCCCGAAAAGGCCACCACTTCGGCGCCGGCCGGCAGGGGCGCGCCGTTGAAGGTGGAGTTGAGGCCATAGAAGTTGACCCATTCCGGGGGCGCCGAAATGGGCGTCTGGGCGGCCACCGGCCGGCCCAGCAGGGTCAACGCCGCCATCACGGCTGCCAAAAGGAGCCAGGTTTTCCTCGACATCGCGCGCTTCCTCCTCAGCGACAGGCGATGCCTGCGCTACTGCTAATTTTACCATAACTCCGGGACGCTTGCAACCAATTTAATGTTTTGTGCTATAATTGAGACTGTCAGAAAGAATTGGGGTGATGCCTATGCCAGGGCCAGTATACACTTACGATGAGACGAGCGATACCCTGTATGTCTCATTCTCGCCGGGCGCGCATGGGACAGGGATCGAGTTGAATGAGCATATCATCCTACGGGTTGACAAGAAGCAAGGCGCGGCGATTGGAGTCACTTTCCTGGATTACTCTCTTCTGGCACAGGCAACGGAAGCCGGCCCGCGCAGCTTCCCGCTCACCGGCCTAGCACAACTCTCCGAAGAGTTGCGCGACCTGGTGTTGGCGTTGCTGCGCCGGCCGCCGGTGAGCGACATCTTGCGAATCTCCCTCTACACGCCTTCCATTTCTGAAGCTATCCCTATCACGTTCCTGCAATCGGCCATCCCGACCGCAGCATGAAATGCTATTATGACCTCATAGGGGCGCATCTCCGTGAACCACCAAGAAACCGGCCGCTATTGGAATGGCAACGCCGACGCCTGGACGCAGCTCACGCGCGCCGGCTATGACATCTGTCGCGACTTCATCAATACGCCGGCCTTCCTGGCGCTGCTCCCCGACGTGGCCGGCCGGCGCGGGCTGGACATTGGCTGCGGCGAGGGGCACAATACGCGCCAGGTGGCGCGGCGCGGGGCGCGCATGGCCGGCATAGACATCGCGCCCCGCTTCATCGCCCATGCCCGCCAGGCCGAGGCGGCCGAGCCGCTGGGCATCGCCTATTTCATCGGGAGCGCGGTGGAGCTGCCCTTCCCGGCCGGCGCGTTCGACTTCGCCAGCGCCTTCATGAGCTTCATGGACATCCCGGAGACCGAACGGATCATCGCCGAAGCCTATCGGGTGTTGCAGCCGGCCGGCTTCCTGCAATTCTCTATCACCCACCCGTGTTACGACCTGCCGCACCGCAAGAAGATTCAGGACGACGCCGGCCGCATCATCGCCCTGGAGCTGGCCGGCTACTACGATTCGCACGACGGGCAGATTGATCGTTGGCACTTCAACGCCGCGCCGGCCGAGGCCCGCGCCGGCCTGCCCGACTTCCAGACGCCGCGCTTCAACCGGACGCTGAGCCAGTGGATCAATATGCTGGTGGATGCCGGCTTCGTGATCGAGCGGGCCGCCGAGGGGCGCGCCAGCGCCGAGGCGGTGCAACGGCACCCGCGCCTGGCCGACGCGCGCATCTTGCCGCACACGCTGCTGCTGCGGGCGCGCAAGCCGGCCGGGGGATAGATGGCGCCGCGCGATGGCGCGAAGCCGCCGGCAGGCCCGTGGGGCTTGCCGGCGGCTTTCTGTCAGGTCAGGCGCTTCCCATCTATGGGTTGAGCCAAACGATTTACCAGACCTATTCTATTTCCCCGATTTTCTTCTGTTATCTTCTTTGCAGAGCATCTGGCAATTATCGGCGCTTGTTTTTCCGCCTTCGCGCCAGGGCGTGATGTGGTCGCCCTCCATAGCCTCAATCTCGAACCGCTCTTCACACACCGGGCAAATGCCTCTCTGTCGCTCGTAAGCCTCCCGCTTCTGGTTCTTGCTGAATGCGCGGATGTTCAGGTGCTTTTCTTTTCCATCGAGGACGTAAGAATAAATCCCTCTCTTGTTCGTGACATCCTCATCTTCCATGAGCCTCGAAACCTGAGCTTCGAGTTTCTTGGAATCGAAGCCCTGCTTGTTGAACGCGTTGTACAGCTCGCCCCAGGGGATGCCTTTCATCTCACTCCGATATACTGGGAAAGTGGCCTTCACCCAGGCAATGACGAACTGGAAGTACAGCCACAACTCATTGGCATTGGGCGCGTGCTGGCGCTTCGCCATGTAGCCCTCAATGTCATCCTGGCTGATCCATTGGATGGTCGTTTCCAGGTACTCTTGCCGGATGGCCGTACCGCTCAGATAGTCCTCGCCCAGGCCGAAAGCAGGACAGCCGCGCTTGCTGAAATACCGCTTGGCGTCTGTGACCCAGGGGCCGGCGTACACGGCGTTTCTCAATTCCTGGTCGGTCAGCCTTTCGCCGGCGATGTTGATGGTCTTGAACCACTCCAGCTTCTCACTGTCCGCGCCGCTGCACAGGTAGACCATCAGCTTGTAGCGCAGGATTTGCTCCCGCTCGTCGGCCTGCAGGTTGTGGAAATAGCGGTTATTGAAAGCAAAGTCGCCCTCGACAAACTGGCAAATGGATATGGTGCGTTGCTGCCCGTCAATGATTTCGAAGTTGCCATCCTCACGCACCGCC
>CAIQJD010000755.1 GCA_903872005.1 uncultured bacterium
ACTGGATGCGCTCCTGGCTCCGCCCAGCGCCGAAGATGTGGCCGCGGCCGAGGCTGCGCTGCGGAGCGCCACAGCGCAGTACGATAAGGTCGCCAAGGGCAAGCCGGCCGAGGAGATCGCCATTGCCCAGACCAATGTGCTGAAGGCCCAGGCGGCCGTGCAGCAGGCCCAGGCCGCCTATGACAAGATATCCTGGCGAGCGGACATCGCTGCCATGCCGCAGTCCCTCGACTTGCAGCGCGCCACACAGGACTACGAGAACGCCGTGGCGAACTTCAAGCTGGTCACGAAGGGCGCCAGCTCCGAAGACCTGGCGATTGTCTCGGCCGGCGTGGATAGCGCCAGGACGCAACTGGCGCGGGTGCAGGCGACTCCCTCGGCCGAGAGCATCGTCATGCGCCAGGCCGCCGTGCGACAGGCCCAGGCCAGTCTGGACGCCGCTCGCTGGCGGGTGGAGCAGACCGTCCTGGTCGCGCCGTTCGATGGCGTCATCGCCGGCCGCAACATCGAAGTGGGTCAGGCGGTCGCCGGGCCGGCGCTGACCCTGGTGGACATGGCGCACTTGCAGGTGGAGCTGCTGCTCAATGAGAACGACGTGGCGAAGATCGCCGTGGGTCAGGCGGCTGCGATCCGGCTGGATGCCTTTCCGAAGGCCGAGCTGGTCGGCGCTGTGACCGCCATCGCGCCGACTTCGCAGACCCAATCGGGCGTGGTGCTGTATCCGGTGACGGTGGAACTGACGGACGTTCCGGCCGGCCTGACCCTGCGCGCCGGCATGACTGCCGAGGTGGAGATCACGGTGGATGCCCGCGTCGCGGCCCTCAACGCGCCGCTGGCAGCCGTGGAAGTTGAAGGCGGGCAGAGCTTCGTCTGGAAGCAGACCGGCTCGGCCGAGCAACCCTTCGAGCGCACGCCGGTGATGGTCGGCGTGACGGTCGGCGGGGTCGTGGAGATCGTCAGCGGCCTGGAAGAAGGCGCTGTCATCCGCGTCACGACCCAGGCCACGGCCAACCCGAAGGCCGGCGCGCAGCCGGTCGCCCCCTTCGGCGGCATGCTCGGCGGAGCGCGGCCGGCCGGCCTATCGGGCCTCTCGAACTGAGGGCAAGGAGCAACGACGATGATTGAGATTGAGAATCTGACCAAGACGTATACGATGGGCGAGATCGAAGTGCAGGCTCTGCGTGGCGTGTCGCTGAACATCCAGAAAGGCGAATGGGTCGCCATCATGGGGCCATCCGGCTCCGGCAAGTCCACCCTGATGCACCTGTTGAGCTGCCTGGACACGCCCACCACCGGCGTCTATCGCCTGGCCGGCGCGGACGTGAGCCGCATGCGCGAAGACGAGCTGGCGGCGATCCGCAACCAGCGCATCGGCTTCGTGTTCCAGAGCTTCAACCTCCTGGCCCGCGCCCCGGCCATCAAGCAGGTCATGCTGCCGATGCAGTACTATCGCGCCGGGGCGCACATCCCCCTGGGAGAGCGCCGGCAGCGGGCCGAAGCGGCGCTGCGCATGGTGGGGCTGGGGCAACGGATGCAGCACCTTCCCTCGGAGCTTTCGGGAGGCCAGCAGCAGCGCGTCGCCATCGCCCGCGCCCTGGTGAACCAGCCGCCCATCCTGATGGCCGATGAGCCGACCGGCAACCTGGACACGAAGGCCGGCCGCGAAGTGATGGACATCTTCCACACGCTGCATGCCGAGCATGGCATGACGGTTGTGATGGTCACCCACGATGACGAGATCGGCGCGGAGGCAGATCGCGTGATCCGCCTGCGCGATGGCAAGATCGTCGCCGACGAGCGACGCAGAGGAGGCATCTGATGGTTGCGCGACTGGCTGATCTGTTCGAGGTTTTCCGCGCCGCGTGTGAGGCGCTCATGTCCAACAAGCTGCGCTCGGCCCTGACCATGCTGGGCGTCATCATCGGAGTAGGGGCGGTGGTCGGCCTCCTCTCTGTCGGCGAGGGCGCGCAGACGTCCATCACCGATCAGATTTCCAGTATCGGCGTGAACCTGCTGACGGTGACGGCCGGCAGCGCCAGCCAGGGCGGCGTGAGCGGCGGCGCCGGCAGCCGCGCCAACCTGACCCTGGCCGACGCCGAGGCGCTCTCCGACCCGTCCATCCGGCGCGTCGCGCCGCAGTTCGATGGCAAGGCGCAACTGATCGCCAATGGCGAGAACATGAACGTCGCGGTGGTAGGCGTGACGCCGGCCTACGCCGGCGTCAACAACCTCAAGCTGGCCCAGGGCGACTTTTTGCGCCAGGAGCATCTGGATGAGAAGGCGCTGGTCGCCGTGATTGGCAGCAAAGTCGCCACGGATCTCTTCGGGACAGCCAACCCCGTGGGGCAGGCGATCAAGATCGCGCCGCCGGGCGGGCTGAAAGTGACGGCGACGGTGATCGGGGTGCTGGATCCGGCCGGCTCGTCGTACTTCAATGCCAGTGATAGCAGCATCTTCGTGCCGCTGACCACGGCCTACGGCCGGCTGTATGGCGGGCGCAACGCCCAGGGCGAGCAGATCGTCACCCGCATCAATGTCGAGGCGGCTTCCGAGGCGCAGGTGAGCGCGGCCCAGGCGCACATCACGGCGACCTTGCGCCAGCGCCACGGCCTGGATGCGTCGGATGCCGACGATTTCAACATCTTGAGCCAGGCGATGTTGCTGGATGTCGCCAGCTCGGTGACGGACACGCTCACGATCCTGTTGGGCGCCATCGCCGGCATCTCGCTGCTGGTGGGCGGCATCGGCATCATGAACATCATGCTCGTCTCCGTGAAAGAACGCACCCGCGAGATCGGCCTGCGTAAGGCGGTCGGGGCGCGGCGCGGCGACGTGCTGCTGCAATTCCTGCTCGAAGCCATCTGTCTGAGCCTCTTGGGCGGCGCGCTCGGCATCGGGCTGGGGTTGCTGTTGGCGGAAGCCGTGTCGTTGACCGGCTCGCTGACGGCCGTGGTCACGACGCAATCGGTGGCGCTGGCGGTTGGGTTCTCGGCGGTGATCGGCCTCTTCTTCGGCATCTATCCGGCGAACCAGGCAGCGCGGCTCAATCCGATCCAGGCTCTGCGCTATGAGTGAAGCGGCCGGAGCGCCTAGACTTCGGAAGTCTGCAAGACTTCCGAAGTCTAGGCTCTACTGGAACAACTGCTGGATGTAAATCGCGTCGGCCTTGGCTTGGCCGGCGACCGAGATGAAGCCCAGGTCGAGCATCCCGTCGCTCACCGTCACGTAGCAGACCTTGTCCGGCGCGGCCTTGTTCTTGGCCCCGACGGCCATGAAGATGTCGTAGTTGGCAAAGCAGATCTGGTTCTCGGCCATGACCGTGAACTTGCGCTTGCCAGAGACGCCCCAGTAGGTCTCAGCATACTTGAGGGTCAGCATGTAACGCCCGTTGGGCACGACGAACTTGTAGCCCGGCCGGGCCGCGCCGGTGTAGAGCCGCTCGGACTGGTAGAGCTTGTCGTCTTCGGTGTTGCTGATCGGCGTCGAGACAACCCGGCCGATGCCGCCCACGTAGCCCCACGGTGTCGTCCCCGGCGTGATGGGCACGCCCGGCAGCCACGAGCGGTCGGCCAGCCACAGGTTGCCGGCCTGGTCTATGTACTTCGGGCCGGCGCTATTCACTCGCAGCGTGTAGGGCGTGTAGACGTAGGCCGCCCCCGTATACAGGTCTTCCCCATCGCTATATCCGAACGCCCCATCTGCGCCGATGCCGATGGTCGCGCCGTCTATGGCCACGGCCTGACCGTAGAATGTTTCATCCGTGTAGTCGCCGGGCGTCAACTGCATGAGCTGGCCCCATTCGTTCGCGCCGGCCGTATTGCGGCTAAAGACGTAAGCCGCGCCGACAGCATCGTCGCCGCCCTTCGCCCTGCCGGGCGCGCCCACCACGATGGTCGCATCGCTGATCGAGACCGAATTCCCGAATTTGTCGGACGCCGCGCCATCGCCGGCAATCAGCTCCTTCCGCAGCCCCCACTGGCCCATGCCCCCCAGATCGCGCTCGAAGACGTAGGCCGCGCCCTGGGCATCCCTGCCATCCACGTCAGCGTCTCCGGCTCCGACCACCAGGGTGTTCACACGGAGCGCAACCGATTCTCCGAAGCGGGCGAAATCGCCCGGGTCTGGGGCGATCACCCGCTTCGTCTGACCCCAGTGGTCGCTTCCGCCGGCATCTCGGCTGAAGATGTAGACCGCGCCGGCGCAGACGTAGCCGTTCACCGCGTGGCTCCACCCACTCACCGCGACGGTCGCGCCGTAGATGGCGACGGCATAGCCGAAATAGCCGTAAAGCGTGGTATCGTCAGGGGTCAACTTCTTGACCTGGCCCCAGGCGTCGGCGCCCCCCACATTGCGCCCGAAGACGTAGGCCGCGCCGGCAT
>CAIQJD010000756.1 GCA_903872005.1 uncultured bacterium
ATGGGCACAGCCGGGCGCGCCGGATGGTCGGGAGATGGCGGGCCAGCCTCGGCCCGGCCATGCTGATCGGCCTGGCCGAGGCCGTAGAAGGCTTCGTCGGCCGGCAGATCGAAGTTCAGGGCGATGTCCCAATAGTCGGAGCGGATGCCGCCGCCGGCGATCTCCTGCAAGAACGGCTCGCCGCCATCCAGGGCGTAGGAGAGGCGCAGTGGGGCGCATTCGGCGCGCACGGTGAGGCGGCCGGCGTGTATGGTGTACGCGTCGGCGTCGCCGGCGACGTCGAGCGAGCTGCCAGGCCAGGGGCCGGGCAACAGGGCGAAGGGACGCTCGGAGAGGGACTGCGCCATGCGCGGCGCGAAGTAGCGCAGACTGACTTTCAGGGCGGTCTCTGTCAGGGGGCGCAGGGTCACGAGGGCACGGCCGGTGCGTAATTCCACGCCCAGGCCGCCATCGGTGATTTTGCGGACGCTTTGCACATTTCCCAGCGAGTGCGGCAAATCCAGGGCGGTCATGACTGCCTTTTACTCCTTCTCTCCAGCCGGCGCTTCGCCGGCGGCGAGGCTGCCCAAGGCCCAGTTCAGGCCGGCACGGGCGCGTTCGTTGTCGGGAGCCAGTTCTACGGCGCGTTGCAGGCAACGCACTGCTTCCTGGGGGTGCAGGGCGGTTGCGCCTTTCCACATCCAGGCATCCACATCATCGGGAGCGAGGCGCGTGATGGCGGAGAAGAGGTCATAGGCGGCGGCGTGGTTGCCGGCGCGCGCCTGACTCTGACCTTCGGCGAAGAGCGCCGGGATATCTGCGGCTGTCATGGGGAGGGTGGGCGCCTCTGGCGCGCCGGTCGCTTCGGCCGGCGGTGGGGAGGCCGGCTGCGGCTCCGACACGCGCTGGTCCGCTTCCGCCGTTGACGCGGCCGTGTCTTCCTGGGCCGGCGCGGGAGCGGTCGAGTGCAGCGCCATTGGGGACGTCGCGCCATTGGCGTAGCGATCCAGCTCCGCCAGAGCGGCAGCCACTTCGGGGGCCAACGGCTCGTCGGTGGACAGGCGGGTCGGCAGGAGGATTTCGTCATCTTGTCCGACGTGATCGGCCGAGGCGATCAAGGTGGCGGCTTCGGCCGGCTTTGGGGAAGCCGGTTTGCCGTTGCGCCGCAGCCGCAGAAGGATACGCAACAGCATCAAGAAGGCGCCGATCACGGCCAGCGTGAACAGGGCGAAGAAGATGATGAAGAACGCGGTTCGGCTGATGGGCATTGCCCCGAGCATCACGAATGGCGCTTCCAGGGTAGAGCGAGGGAGCGGATCCAAGAGGAGCAGGGCCGTCGGAGCCGGTTTGCGCGTGGCAAGGGCAGCCGCCACCCGCGTGGGAGTGGGCGAGACGGCCTTGCTTTGGGGCGGGACGGTTGGCCGGCCGGCCGCCGGCCCGCCGGCCATGAGGACGCTGACGCCGGTCGGCGCGATGAACCAGGGGCGACCCTGGGCGTCTATGCCGATGCGCGTGATGGGGCCGTCGTCTATGCCCAGGGGCCGCTGGAATTCCAGCGTTGCCCATGCATCGTCAGGGGTGCGATAGGCCACGCCGGCGTCTGTGGCGAGCCAGACGCCGCCGGCCCAATCGGCGGCCACGGCAGTCACTGCGTCGGCCGGCAAGCCATCGGCCTGGTGTAGCGTGCGCCACGCGCCGGCGGCCGAGCGGACGCTGGCGCCGGCGTCGGTGGCGCACCAGAGGTTGCCCAGGGCATCCAGCGTGAGGTCGTGCACCCAGGCGGCGGCCAAACCATTATCGGGCGTGAAGGATTCCCAGGTCCCGTCTGCGGAGAGATGGCTCAGGCCGGCAATAGCGCCAATCCAAAGGTCGCTGTGGTCGCCGATTGCCAGGGCGTAAAGGTCGTCATGGACGAGGCCCTCGGCGATGGTGAAGCGGCCCCAACTGCCATCCGGGGCGCGGTGGCCCAGACCACCGGCGGTTGCCAGCCAGATGTCGCCGGCGGTCCCTTGCACCAGGTCGCGGATGTGGTTGTCGGCCAGCCCGTCGGCGGTGGTGAAGCCGCTCTGAAGGCCGCTGGCGGCGACGAGGTGCAGGCCGGCGCTTACGCCGGCGGCCCCATCGGTCGCCAGCCACGTTGCGCCGGCCGGATCGGAAGAGATCGCGGTGACAAAAGCCTCGGCATTGGGGATCGGGTAGGACTCGCGCCGGCCATCAGAGCGAATGGCGATGGCAGCGCCTTGTCCGCCAATCCAGGTCGCGCCGGCGGAGTCGAAGCCGATGCCGGTGATCGCTTTGAGGCCGAGGTCCTGGGCTGAGAGGTATTGCCAACGGATCTGCGCCGATCCCTGGGCGCAGACAGGGGCGCTGAGAGCGCACGCGCAGAACCCGAGGAGGAGTATTACGGCTGCGCGAATGGTTGCCAGATGAAGCTGGCGACGCCGAATGTCCATAATCGCGTGATCCTTCAAGATGAGGGTCAGAGTTGCCATGTGGGCGCCGATACGCACCGTGTCAAGGACATTATAGCACAAAATGATTATGTTTGGTAGTATTGTCCTATTGCCGACGCCGGCGGCGTGGCCTACAATGGAGATAGCCGGGATCGAACCATGGGGAGAGGGTTGGCGATGCGACATCAAAGGGGGCGGCTTTGCGTGGCGGGATGTGTGCTGGTATGCCTGTTGGCCGGCGTTGGAGCGGCCAGCGGCGGCGCAGCCGTCGGGGAGATGCGCGTGTCCGCCGGTCCGGCCGGCGGCGCGCTGGAGATCATTAGCCATTTTGGCGGGAAAATGGCCGGCTTGCGGGCGATAGATGGCCGCATGTATATGGGGATGGGCGCAGAACTGCTGATCTTCAACATGGTCGGGGCGCAGGGCGCACTGGCGCCGACGAGCCGGCTGATGTTGCCCGCTCCCATTGAGGCGGTGGATGGCGCCGGCGGTCTGGTTGCGGCGGCGGTCGGGGCGGCCGGTTTATGTATCGTAGATGTGAGCGATATGGCGCAGCCGGTTGTGCGAGGGTGCTATGCGCCGGCGGGATGGACAGCGCAGGATGTGCGGCTGAGCGCCGGCCGGGCATACGTAGCTGCCGGCGCGGCCGGCTTGACGGTCCTGACCCTATCCGCAGCCGGCGAGGTGGTAGACGCCCAAATGGCGGATACGCCAGGTTTCGCGCGCGGCGTGGACGTGCTGGGGGCCTGGGTTGCGGTGGCGGACGGAGAGGCCGGCGGGCTGCGCGTCTTTTCGGTGGCGAGGAGCGCGCCGACGCCGGCCGGCGGCTGTGATACGCCGGGGAAGGCGCTGCGCGTGGCGCTGCGAGAAGGGGCGGCTGGGCAGCCGGCCGTCGCCTATGTGGCCGATGGCGAGGCCGGCGTGACCGTCATTAGCGGCGTCCCATCGGGAGCGCCGCAAGTCGCGCGGACGGCGGATACGCCGGGCTATGCGTATGACGTGGCGCGCTCGGACGACTATCTGTATGTGGCCGATGGTCACGCCGGGATGCGTATTCTGCTGGCCGTGGATGCGTTGCGGCCGGCAGAGATTGGCTTTTTGGATACGCAGGGGCCGGCCACCGCGGCCGACGCCGATGCAGCATACGCGTATATCTGCGCCGACGGCCTGCGCGTCTATGCGTTGACGCAGAGCGGGAAGCCGACACGGATTACGTCTTTCGTCACGGCCAGCCTGCCGCAGACGCTCTATGTGCGTGAGGGCATGGCCTACGTGGCGGATGAGGCTGGCGGCGTGCAGGTCTGGGATGTGAGCAATCCGGCCGCGCCGGCGCGACGCGGCGGCCTGATGGGAGTCACGCGCGGCGGGGAAGACATTGATGTGGCATGGCCGTACGCGTATGTCGCCGATGGCTGGAACGGGTACTGGGTGGTGAATGTTGCGAATCCGGCCGCGCCGGCGACCGTGGTGCGGGTCGGCGCCGGCGGCGGACTGGGCGATGTTGGCGCGATAGAGGTGGAGGGAGAGCGGGCGTACTTTCTGGCGGAGGGACAGCCGCGCGCCCTGTGGATCTATGACACGCAGACGCCGGCGCACCCGCGTCAGTTGGGCTACTGGATGGTCCCGTTCAACCCGCCCTGGGGCGCGCCGCTGTACGAGCTGGACGCGGTCGGCGACTATGTGTACTGCACCTCGCAACTCGGCGTGCATGCGGTGCGGGTGAGCCAGCCGGCCGCGCCGGCGCAGACGGATTTCGCCGACCGGCCGCAGCGGGCGCGCGGTGTGCGGGCGTTCAATGGCTATCTCTACGTGTCGGCCGGCGATACCATGAACGCCACCAACTGGATTGAGGTGTTCGCGCTGAGCGCCCCGAGCCGGCTGGCATCGGTGCGCCGGCAACCCTATTCCATCGGCAACGGCGATCTGTTTGCCGCAGATGGACGGTTGTATCTCACGTATGACTACTTCGGGGAGCCGGGCCATCTGGTGGTCTTCTCGCTGGCCGATCCAACCAACCCGGAGATTGTGGGGCGGGCGTTGGTCACGGATCCACGTCGTTCAGGCGAGCTGGACAAGGCGCTGATGGGGCGCGTCTTCGCGCGGGGGGACTACGTGTATGTGCCCTACGCGCCGCCGCGCGATGCAGCCAAGCCGGCCAGCGAGAAGGGCATCGCGATCTATACCGTTTCGGGGCGCGCCGCGCCGGCCGAAGTAGGGCGCTATGACGCGCCAGGGCCGGCGTTCGGGCTGGATCGGGTGGGGCGGACGGTCTATGTGGCGGATCGGCGCGGCATGGCGCGTGTGGCCCTGGAAGATCCGGCGCGGCCGGCGTATCTGCCGGGGTTCGTCTTGCCGGCCGGGACGTTTCCTATGGAGAGCAGTCCCAGGGTGAAGGCGCGCGTCGGCATGGCGTATCTGAGCGCCGGCGTCAATGGTCTGCGTACGATAACTGTGACCACTGGCATCACGATCACGGGCATCATCTCGCCGGCCGGCATCTATGATCCTTTGAGCGGCAATGGGCCGGATGTGCTCTTGCCAGAGCGCGAGACGGTGACGGATACGGTGTACTTTGCCAATGGCATCAGCAATGTTGAGATGGTCCGCGTGACTCCGTCGTATCGCCCGACGTTGCTGGCCCAGTACCGTTACGTGCAGTACGATTCATTGGCGCTCGATCAGGTAGGCAACGATCTGTATGTGGGCTGCGCCAGTCGCGGGGCGACGCCGGGCGCGCTGGCGATTGTGCGGATCAATGGGCCGGCGTTGGGGCTGGTCGGCCGGCTGGATCTGCCGGGGCCGGCGCGGGATGTGGCTGTCTGGGGCGCACGCGTGCTGGCGGCGGTGGACGCGCCGACCGGGCCGGGCCTGGTTGTGTTGGATGTGGCGACGCCGAACGCGCCGAGGGTGGCCGGCGCTTTGACGTTGGGGCCGGTGAATGCGCTGAAAGTGGATGCAGAGCGGGGACGGGCCTACGTGGCCGGCCGGACGGTGTGGGCCGTGGCGCTGACGACGCCGGCTGCGCCTGCCGTGCTGGCAAGCGTGGCGCTGCCGGCGCTGGCCGAGGATATGCTGGTGTTGGATGATGTCGCCCTGGTCGTCG
>CAIQJD010000757.1 GCA_903872005.1 uncultured bacterium
CCAGGACTTCGTAGTAGTCTCTTTTTGCGCTCATACTCAGCTTTCAGCGGACAGGCATCAGCTTTCAGCGATCAGCGTGGGGCGCTGACGGCTGAAAGCTGACCACTGACTGCTCCTAGGCTTCCCGGAATTCGCCATCCACGACATCTTCGCCGCCGGCTTTGCCGCCGCCGGAGCCAGGATTCCCGCCGGGTGGGGGCGGCGTTTGCTGCGAATACATCGAAGCGCCCAAACGCTGCATCGTCTCGCTCAATTCTTGCGTCGTCGAGCGAATGCGCTCGACGTCCACGCCTTGCAGGGCCGAGCGCACCGCGGCGACCTTGCCTTCAACTTCCGACTTGAGGTCGGCCGGCGCCTTTTCGCCCTGATCTCGCAACAGCTTCTCGGCCTGGTAGGTCATCGAATCGGCGTTGTTGCGCGCTTCCACCTCTTCGCGGCGGGCGCGGTCTTCATCAGAGAAGCGCTGCGCGTCCTTGACCATGCGGTCAATTTCGTCTTTGTTCAGACCGCTGGAGGCCGTGATAGTGATCTTCTGCTCGCGGCTGGTGGCCTTGTCCTTGGCCGAAACGTGCAGGATGCCGTCAGCGTCAATGTCGAACGTCACTTCAACCTGGGGAATGCCGCGTGGGGCCGGCGGGATGCCATCCAGGATGAAACGGCCCAGGGTCTTGTTATCGGCCGACATCGGCCGCTCGCCCTGCACGACGTGGATTTCCACCTGCGTCTGCGAATCGCTGGCCGTCGAGAAGATCTGACTCTTGCGGGTCGGAATGGTCGTGTTGCGCTCGATGAGCGGCGTCGCCACCCCGCCCAGGGTCTCGATGCCCAGGGTCAGGGGCGTCACGTCCAGCAACAACACATCCTTGACCTGACCGCCCAGGACGCCGGCCTGGATGGCCGCGCCCACGGCGACGACCTCGTCCGGATTGACGCCCTTATGCGGCTCGCGGGCGAAGAACTTCCGCACCGCCTCTTGCACGGCCGGCATGCGCGTCTGCCCGCCCACCAGAATGACGTCATCAATCTGAGAGATGTCCATCTTGGCGTCGTTCAGCGCCTGGCGGCACGGCCCTAGAGAGCGCTCAATCAGGTCGCCGGTCAACTGCTCCAGCTTGGAGCGGGTCAGATTCATGGTCAGGTGCTTCGGGCCAGAAGCGTCGGCCGTGATGAAGGGCAAATTGATCTCGGTCTGCATGACCGTAGATAGCTCGATCTTGGCCTTCTCGCCGGCTTCCTTGAGACGCTGCAGCGCCATGCGGTCGGAGCGCAAATCAATCCCCTGCTCGCGCTTGAACTCGTCGGCCACCCAGTCAATCACGCGCTGGTCGAAGTCGTCGCCGCCCAGGTGCGTATCGCCATTGGTAGACTTGACCTCGAAGACGCCGTCGCCCAGCTCCAAAATGGAGATGTCGAAGGTGCCGCCGCCCAGGTCATACACGGCGATCTTCATCTCTTTACCGCGCTTGTCCAGGCCATAAGCCAGCGAAGAGGCAGTCGGTTCGTTGATGATACGCAGGACTTCCAGGCCGGCGATACGGCCGGCGTCCTTCGTGGCCTGGCGCTGGGAATCGTTAAAGTAGGCCGGCACCGTGATGACGGCCTGGGTCACCGGCTCGCCCAGATAGGCTTCGGCGTCTTGCTTGATCTTCTGCAGGATCATGGCCGAGACTTCGGGCGGGGAGTATTCTTTGCCGGCCAACAGCACGCGCGCGTCGCCATTGGGGGCCGCCGTGACTCTGTACGGCACCAGCTTGATGTCACGCTGCACCGATGGGTCGTTGAACTTGCGCCCCATGAAGCGCTTGATGGAGAAGATGGTATTCTCCGGATTGGTGATGCCCTGACGCTTGGCGACCTGGCCCACCATGCGCTCGCCGGTCTTAGGATTCACCGCGACCACCGACGGGAAGAGGCGTGATCCCTCAGAACTTGGGATCACGGTCGGTTCACTGCCTTCCATAACAGCCACGACGGAAAAGGTCGTGCCCAGATCAATACCTACGATTTTGCCCATAAGAATAATGCCTCCTCAAGACTCTTTGACGATGGACAGCCACAAGGGCTGCCCCTACGATGCTCAACTATGTTTGGCAACGCGCACCTGCGCCGGCCGCAAGATACGCTCGCCCATGCGATAACCCTTCTGCACCACGCCGATCACTTCGCCGTCTTCGTAGTCGGGGTTGTCCTCGCGCGTGATCGCCTCGTGCTGCGCGGGATTGAACGCCTCGCGCTCCTCGCCCAGCGGGATCACGCCTTCTTGAGCCAGCAGGCCCAGGAGCTTCATAATGGCTACAATAGTTTGCCCAGATCATAAACCTCAAATGAGTACAGTAAGACCAGGAGTTATGCAAAAACTAGAAAGAGATAATACCTTAACTGGTAAAGTTGAAATATTAAATATAAATTTCAAAGAAAAAATTAATTAAGTAAGCATTGATATTATAAAAGATAAGATCATTAAGATGATATCAATTTAATAATTATGCTTGCTTGAGAAAGCTTTACAACCA
>CAIQJD010000758.1 GCA_903872005.1 uncultured bacterium
CCGGCTGGCATGCGCATGGGCCATGCCGGCGCGATCATTTCCGGCCGCGATGGCGGGGCCGCCGAGAAGGTGCGCGTGCTGCGCGAAGCCGGCGTGCGCGTGGCCGATCAACCGGAGCAGGTGGCTGAGATCGTCGCCTCGCTGGCGCGGCGGTAGGCGCGCGGATAGCCGGCCGTCCGAAGTTGCGACCGGGTGTGTTTCACATTTTGGGAGACGGGCATCGGGGCTGTCGTCGCATCGCCCCTTGTGGGCGTTCTGGCTCCCCGGTCAGACGCGCACAAGGCGCCAGGCTACAGATCACCTAAAATTTGAAACACACCCTGCGCCCGGCGCCTGTTTGACAGGAGCGCCCAGCGGCGCGATAATGATGTTGTCTATGGTGCAATTGAGTTGCACTATACGCAACTAATAAACACGAACTATGGCAGCGGTTTGACTTTGCGGCGCGCAGTGTTAGAATACACTCGTATTATGCTCAATGGAGAGAAGCGTCACTATCTATGGAAGACAATCGTTCGGTGTTGCATGGCGAAGCGCCGGCGAGCGGCGAGCCAACGGACGCGCGTCCAGAGAAGCGCAAGCGAACGCGCAAACGTGGCCGCGTGACCGTCTTCGAAAATTGGTGCAAAGGTTGTGGGTTGTGCATCGCGTTCTGCCCGCAGAAAGTGCTGGCGAGCGGGCCGGATGGACACACCATCGTCGCGCATGGGGAGAAGTGTGTGGCCTGCGATTGGTGCTATGAGCATTGCCCCGATTGCGCCATCGTCGTCGAGGCGTATATGGTAGAGGAAGAAGTCGCGCCGGCCGGCCGCCAGGTCGAAGAGGTGGCCGGATGAACTTCCAACTACCTGCTCGCCCCCTGATGATACAAGGCAATGAGGCGTGCGCGTATGGGGCGCTGGTCGCCGGCTGCCGCTTCTATGCCGGCTATCCCATCACCCCTTCCACTTCCGTCGCCGAGACCCTGGCGCGCGAGCTGCCCAAAGTCGCCGGCTATTTTGTGCAGATGGAAGATGAGATTGCCAGTATGGCGGCCGTCCTGGGCGCTTCGGTGGGCGGCGTCAAGTCCATGACGGCTACCAGCGGGCCGGGTTTCTCGCTGATGCAGGAACACATCGGCTATGCGGCCATGGCCGAAATCCCTTGTGTGGTGGTCAATGTGCAGCGCCTGGGGCCTTCTACCGGCCAGCCAACCAGCCCATCGCAAGGGGATGTGATGCAGGCACGCTGGGGCACGCATGGCGATCATCCTATCATTGTGCTGTCGCCCACCAGCGTGCGTGAGTGCTTTGATCTGACGGTGAAGGCTTTCAACCTGTCCGAACGCTACCGCACGCCCGTGATTGTCTTGACCGACGAGGTCATCGGGCAGATGCGCGAGAAGGTGATCCTGCCGGCCGTGGACGACATCGAGGTCATTGATCGTCAGCATCCCCACGAGCCGCCGGAGTGGTATTTCCCGTATGCCGAAACCCCTTCGGATGTGCCGCCGATGGCGAGCTTCGGACAAGGGTTTCGCTACCATATTACCGGCCTGTTCCACGACCGCGCCGGCTTCCCGACGCAGCGGCTGGACGAAATCAACCCGTGGATCACGCGTGTCTTTCGCAAGGTGGATCGCAACCTGGACGACATCGTCCTGACCGAAGGCGAAGGGCTGGAAGACGCGCGCACCGTAGTGATCGCCTACGGCTGCACGGCCCGTTCGGCGCAGCAGGCGATTCATCTGAGCCGGCGGCATAACGTCGGAGTGTTGATACTCAAGACCATCTGGCCGTTCCCCGAAGAGCAAGTGCTGGAGGCGACGCGTGGCGCGCGTCGCGTCATCGTGCCAGAGATGAACCTGGGCCAATTGGCGCTGGAGATCGAGCGGGTGGTGGGGCGCAACAAAGTGCTGCGCGTCAATCGCGCCGATGGCGAGATGATCACGCCGGATCAGATCGTCAAGGCCATCGAGATGAAAGAATAGGCGGAGGCGCGATATGGCAAAAGAAGGCCCACACCTGATCCATTCGTATCTGCGGTCGAAGAAGAAGTTCCCCAACGTCTGGTGCGCCGGCTGTGGCATTGGCATCGTCATGGGCGCGATCGTGCGCGCCGTGGACGGCCTGGGTTACGAGAAAGACGACATCGCGATGATCTCCGGCATCGGCTGTAGCGGCCGTATGCCGGTCTATCTCGATTTCAATACCATGCATACGACGCATGGCCGGGCGCTGTCTTTCGCCACCGGCCTGAAGATGGTCAAGCCGAACATGAAGGTGCTGGTCGTCATGGGCGATGGCGACGCCCTGGCGATTGGCGGCAATCATTTCATCCATACAGCGCGACGCAACATTGACCTGACTGCCATCGTCATCAACAACTCTACCTATGGCATGACCGGCGGCCAATACTCGCCCACCACGCCTACCGGCTCGCTGGCGACCACGGCGCTGTACGGCAATGTGGAACAGCCCTTCCCGATCACGGATTTGGCCCAGGCGGCCGGCGCGGCCTACGTGGCGCGCAGCACGGTCTACCACACGACGGAGCTGGAAAGCTACATCGCGCAGGGAATGGAGAAGAAGGGCTTCGCGCTGATTGAAGCGGTGAGCTACTGCCATACCACCTATGGGCGCATGAACAAACTGGGCGGCGCGGTGGACATGATGCGGGCGCTGAAAGAGAACAGCATCGCGTTGGCCGCCGCGCAGAAGATGACCGAGGAAGAACGCGCCGGCCGCATCGTGCGCGGCGTCTTCTTGAATCGCGATATCCCCGAATATACGGAACTTTATCAACAAGTCATTGAGCGAGCGCAAGCGGGAGCAACAGGTCATGGCGCAGTATCAAGAACGCCCCGATCGCTATGAGGCGCGCCTGGCCGGCACCGGCGGCCAGGGCATGATCCTGGCCGGCCAGATCCTCTCCGAGGCGGCCGGCATCTATGATGGGCGCAACGCCGTCCAAACGCAGAACTACGGGCCGGAGGCGCGTGGCGGCTCCAGCAAATCTGAGGTCATCATTGCCGATGGGCCGATCTATTACCCGAAGGTGATGAGCGCAGACCTGTTGCTCTGCATGAGCCAGGAAGCCTGCGACAAATATTATTACGATTTGCGCCGCGATGGCCTGCTGATCCTGGATTCTACGTATGTCGGGCGGATGCCGTCCAATCGCGCTATCGCCGCGCCGATTTCGCGCATCGCCATCGAGGCGACCGGCCGCGAGATCACCGCGGCCATGGTCGCGCTGGGGATGATTTGCGGCCTGTCCGAGGTCGTCTCGGAAGGCGCATTGGAGCAAGCCATTTCGGCGCGTGTGCCCAAGGGGACGGAGCAGATAAACCTGACGGCCATGCGCGCCGGCCTGGCCGAAGCGCGTCGTATCCGCGAAGCGGCTAATTTGAAAGAGACGTAGCCATGTCTGGCCCGGGCGAGAAAGCCAGCTCGGCGCCGCCGCCGGGCGATTGGCGGCCCTATGCCGGCCGCTGGGTAGCCCTGATTGGCGGGCGTGTGGCTGGTGTGGGCGAATCGAAGAGCGAGGCATATTCAGCCGCTAAGGGTAGCCGGCCGAAAGAGGAGCCGGCTGCCTTGTTTTACGTGGAGCCAGAAAGCTCAGAGGCCGGCCTGGCCGAGCGGGTGAGCGCGCTCTTCGCGCCCGATTCCGTGGCCGAGCGGGCGCGGCGCATCTTGCTGGCCGGCGCCGAGCGCAGCTATCTGGTGGGGGGCGCGGCCCGCGACGCGATCCTGGGCCGGCCGGCCCACGATCTCGATTTTGCCGTGGAGGCCGGCGCGTTGGCGCTGGGCCGGCAATTGGCCGACGCGAATGGCTGGGGCTTCTACGCCATGGACATCGAGCGCGGCGTCGCGCGGGTCGTGGCGCGTGACGCGGCCGGCGAGCGCATCCACGTGGACATCGCCACCCTCTACGGGGGGACGATTGAGACAGACCTGGCGCAACGCGATTTCACGCTGAATGCGCTGGCTGTGGAGATGCAGAGCCGGCGGTTGATGGACCTGCACGGGGGCATGGAAGACCTGCGCCAGCGCCGGCTGCGCCAGGTCGCGCCGGACGCCATCGCGCGTGACCCGATTCGCGCCTTGCGGGCTGTGCGCCAGGCCGGCGAGTTGGGCCTGCGCCTGGAGCCAGATACGGAAGCCAGTCTCCGTCGCGAGGGGCCGGGCCTGGCCCAGACCTCGCCGGAGCGCATCCGCGAGGAGGCGACGCGCATCTTGCGCCTGCCGGCGGCCGCGGCGCTGATGGGCCAACTGGATGGCTACGGCCTGTTGCAGCATGTCTGGCCCGATCTGCCGGCCTTACAGGGCGTAACCCAGGGGCCGCCGCACCGTCTGGATGCCTGGGAACACACGCTTCTGACCCTGGCGCGCCTGGAGCAGATTCTGGCGTTCTTGTACGGTCGGGGCGGCGACGCCGGCTGGCTGGAGCCGCTGTTGCCCCTGGCGCCGGCCCTGCGCCGGCATCTGGATGCGCCGATGGCGGACGAGCGTCCCCGTTGGTTGGTCTTGAAGCAGGCGGCGCTGTTGCACGACATCGGCAAGCCGGCGACGCGTTCTGTCGGCGCAGACGGTCGGATTCACTTCTTGAGACACGAAGAGCGCGGCGCAGTCCTGGCCGGCGCGGCGCTGAGCCGGCTGCATTTCTCGGCCGCCGAGGTGGACCTGGCAGCTTTGGTCGTGGGCCAGCACACCCGCCCGCTGGGGCTACTGTGCGAGGAGTCCGTTTCGCCGTTGGCCGCGCACCGCTATTTCCGCGATCTCGGCGCTGCCGGCGTGGATGTGGCGTTGCTGTTGTTGGCTGATATTTGGGCGTTGGCGCCGGGAGCCAGCGCGCCGGCGCAAGGGCCGGCGGCGCGGCAGGTCGCGCTCGCCTTGTGGAGCTACTGGATGGCGCAAGATGGTCCGGAAAAGCAGAAGCCGTTGGTTTCGGGGGGCGATGTGATGGAACACTGTGGCTTGCCGCCCGGCCCGCAGGTTGGCGAATGGCTGCGTCGTATCCGCGAGGAGCAAGTGGCCGGCCGGCTCACGAATCGGGAAGACGCGCTGCGCTGGGCAGCGCGCCGCATTCAGGAAGTTGAGACGCGCAACTGATGGATGAACACATGATGACGAGCGCACCGGGGGCGCCGCAGGA
>CAIQJD010000759.1 GCA_903872005.1 uncultured bacterium
CGCCGGCCTGGCGCGCGAGCTATGGCGCGCCGGCGTCATTTCGCTCCTTCTCGCGGCCGGCCTGGGCATTGGCCTGTGGATGTACTACGAGCAGAGCGCGACGTCAGTCTTGCTCCTGTTGGATGGACAGCCCTGGCCCTTCCGCACCCATCAGGCGCGGGTCGGCGGCCTGCTGCAAGAGGTGGGCCTGTCTACCGAGCCGGCCGATGTGGTCTTACCGGCCGCCGATGCGCTGCTGACCGGGGGCGACCGTGTCATCGTGCAGCGCGCCCGCGCCTTCACCGTGGAAGCGGATGGCGCGCACCTGAGCCTGCACTCCCATGCCGCCACGGTCGCCGATTTGCTGCGCGAGGCCGGCGTGCGCCTGGGGCCGCATGACGCCATCCTTATTGAAGGGAAATCGGCCAGCGCCGACGCCCCCTGGCCGGCCGCCGAGGCGGCCGCGGCGACCGCCGGCGGCCAATTGCCGGCACGGCCGGCGTCGTTGCATATTGCCGTGCGTCGCGCGGTGCCCTGGCATATCTATGATGGGACGCTGGAAGGCGAGTTGTACACCACGGCCGCCACCGTTGGCCAGGCGCTGCTCGATCAGGGCATCATCCTCTATCTGGGCGATCAGGTGAACCCCAGCCTGGGGACACGCCTGACCGCCGGCCTGCATGTCTTCATCCGCCGATCCGTGCCGGTGGAAATCCTGGTGGATGGGCAGCGCATCCGCACCCGCACGCAGGTGCGGACTGTCGGCGAGCTGCTGGCGCAAGAGGGTATCGGCCTCTTCGGGCAAGACCGCGTCCAGCCGGTGGAGGAGACGCCCATCGGCTCGTATATGATCGCCTCGATCACGCGCGTGCGCGAGGAGATAGCCCTCGAAGAAGAGACTCTGCCCTTTGAGACGGTCTGGGAAGAAGATGCGACGATAGAACTGGATCAACAAGAGGTGCGCTCGGCCGGCCACGAAGGGTTGTTGCGCCGGCGGCTGCGGATTCGCTACGAGGACGATCAAGAGGTGTCGCGCAAGGTCGAAGACGAGTGGATCGAGCGCGCGCCGGAGAACAAGTCCATCCACTATGGGGCGAAGATCATCCTGCGTACCCTGGACACGCCGGATGGGCCAATCACCTACTGGAGGCATTTCCGTGCCCTGGCGACGGCCTACACCGCAGCCACGTCGGGCAAGTCGCGCGATCACCCGGCCTATGGCATCACGCGGTCCGGCTTGAAGATGCGCCACGGCATCATCGCGGTGGATCCCACCGTCGTCCCTTTGTTCACCAACATGTATGTGCCGGGCTATGGGCCTGGCCTGGCCGGCGATACCGGCGGCCTCATCATCGGCCGGCATATTGACCTCGGTTTCGAGGAAGATGACCCGGCGGTCTGGAACTGGTATAGGTGGGTGGACGTATACCTGTTGGCGCCGGCCCCGCTGGCCGACCAGATCCGCTATGTGCTGCCCAATTGGCCGCGAGAGGCGAAATGACGCCATGAGCGAAGACCCGCGCCGGCTGCTGCAACGCTATGGCCTGCGCCCCAAGAAGGGGCTGGGCCAGAACTTCATGGTGGATCGTTCCGCCATCGAACGGGTCGCCGCGGCCGGCGATCTTTCGGCCGGCGACGCCGTGCTAGAAATCGGACCGGGGGTCGGCACGCTGACCGGCCGGCTGTTGGAGCTGGCCGGCGCGGTCGTCGCCGTGGAGCTGGACCCGCAGATGGTGCGTATCCTGGGCGAGCAATTCGTCGGCCAGCCGCGCCTGCGCGTCGTGGCCGGCGACATCCTGGAGATGGACCCGGCAACCCTCTTCGAGCGGCCCTATAAGGTCGTCGCCAACGTGCCATACTACATCACCTCGGCCATCATGCGCCATCTCCTGGAAGCAAGCCTGCGTCCGACGGTGCTGGTGTTGACGTTGCAGAAGGAAGTGGCTCAGCGCATCGTAGCGAGCGGGCGCATGAGCTTGCTGGCGGTCAGCGTGCAGTTCTACGGCCGGCCGCGCATTGCCGACGTTATCCCGGCCGGCGCATTCTATCCCCCGCCCAAGGTGGACTCGGCCATTTTGCGCGTGGATGTCTACCCGGAGCCGGCGGTCGCCGTTCCCGACCGCGAGGCGTTCTTCCGCACGGTCAAAGCTGGCTTCTCCGCGCCGCGCAAGCAGTTACGCAATGCCCTGGCGAATGGGTTGCGCCGGCCGGCCGAAGAGATGGACGGCGCGCTGGGCGCGGCCGGGATCGAGGTGAGCCGGCGCGCCGAGACGTTGACGCTGGAAGAGTGGGGCCGGCTGACGGATGTGTTGATCGCTATTTGACATCTGCCCCATGTTATGCTATCCTTGCTCCCGAATATGAGTAGAGCGAGTCACACGTGTCAGACGAGCACGAGCAGGTAGAATTGATCGCCGAACTGCGCGGGCGAGGCCGACGACCAGACCAGTGGTCTGGCTAGACCTGCTTGCGCGTGTCTGCACCAACGCTCAGCCGGCCTCCAGACCCATGCAGGGTTTCTCAGGAGGCCGTTTCTTTTGCCGACAACGCAGCGCCCTCAGGGGCGCTACACCCCAGAAAGGCCATGAGGAGCCCTGACTCGCCGCAAGCGAGCCGGGGCTTTTTATCGGAGACCCGGGCGCTGTCCCGAGGTAGATTTGCAAGAAAGAGAAGAGAGAAGGAGATTACACAATGGCTGCTGAATGTCCCGAATGCGCGTGCGAGATCGAGGCCGACAACGTGATGGTGGGCGAAGTCGTCGTCTGTCCCGATTGCGGCTGTGAGCTGGAAGTGTTGGGGATCAACCCGCTGCAGCTCGGCGTCGCGCCGGAAGAAGACGAAGACTGGGGAGAATAGTGGAGCATGAAGGTAGGTATCGTCTGCTCGCGCATCCGGCTGGAAGAGAAGCTGCTGCTGGCGGAACTCGAACAGCGTAATATCACCGTAGAGGTCATTGATGATCGGCAACTGATCCTCGATCCGATGGCGCCGCAACTGGATCATGATGCGGTGATCGAGCGTTGCCTGCATCTGTCGCGCGCCACCTATATCCAGCGTATCCTGGGCCTGTGGGGCATCAAGACGATCAACTCCTATGAGACGATCATGACCTGCGGAGATAAGCTGCTGACGACGACCGCTTTGGAGCGCGCCGGCATACCTACCCCCCGCACCTATATCGCCTTCACCCCAGAATCGGCCCTGGAAGCGATTGAGAAGATGGGCTATCCGGTGGTGCTCAAGCCGCTGGTCGGCTCGTGGGGCCGGCTCCTCGCCAGGATCAATGATCGCGACGCCGCCGAAGCCCTGCTGGAGCATAAGAGCGTCCTGGGCAGCTACCAGCATTCTGTCTTCTACATCCAGGAATATATCCGCAAGCCCGATCGCGACCTGCGCGTTGCCGTCATTGGCGATCGGGTGGTGCGCGCCATCTATCGCGCCTCGCCCCACTGGATCACCAACACGGCGCGCGGCGGCGAACCCATCGAATGCGCCGTCACGCCAGAGTTGGCCGACATCTGCATCCGCTCGGCCCAGGCGGTCGGCGGCGGCATCGTCGGCGTGGACCTGTTGGAGGACCCCCAGCGCGGTCTGCTGGTCAATGAGGTCAATGGCACGATGGAATTCGGCAAGAGCGCCCACGTCGGTTCAGTGAACCTGGCCGGCGAGATCGTGGACTATGTCATCGGGGTGGCCGCCGGGCGCATCCCGTATAGCGGTCAGCTAACAGCGGTCAGCAATCAGCGGTCAACCGAAAGCTGAAAGCTGATCGCTGAACGCTTCCCAAGGAGGATTGAGCGTTGAAAGTCTCTATCGTGGGCGGCTCCGGCTATGCCGGCGGCGAATTGCTGCGCCTGCTGCTATGGCACCCCAACGTCGAGGTGGCCCAGGTTACTTCGGAGAGCATGGCCGGCGACTACGTCTATGCCGTGCATCCGAACCTGCGCGGCCATACCAAGATCAAATTCACCTCGGCCAGCGAGCTGCAACCCTGCGACCTGCTCTTCCTGGCCCTGCCGCATGGCGAAGCGCAGAAGCGCATCGCCCATTTCGCCGGCCTGGCCGAGCGCATCGTAGACCTGTCGGGCGACTTCCGTTTGAAGGACCCGGCGTTGTATGAGCGTTGGTACGGCCATCCGCACGGCGCGCCGGAATGGCTGAGCAAGTTTGCCTATGGCCTGCCCGAATTGCACCGCGCCGATCTGAAGACGGCGCGCTATGCCAGCGGCGTCGGCTGCAACGCCACCGCGGTCAATCTGGCGGTCTATCCGCTCTTCAAGGCGGACGTGGTGGATCGGGAGCGCGGCGTGGTCGTCGAAGTCAAGGGTGGATCGTCCGAAGGCGGCAACAAGTCCAGCCCCGATTCGCACCATCCCGAACGCGCCGGCGTCGTGCGCTCCTACGCGCCGGTGGGCCATCGCCACACGGCCGAAGTCATCCAGGAAATGGCCCTGGGCGGCCAGTCGCCGGCGGTGCACCTCTCGGCCACCGCGCTGGACACGGTGCGCGGCGTCCTTTCCACCTGCCACCTGTTCCTCAAGTCGCCACTGACCGAGAAGGATTTGTGGAAGGTCTATCGCCAGGCGTACAACAGCGAGCCGTTCGTGCGCATCGTCAAAGAGCAGCGCGGCAACTATCGCTATCCAGAGCCGAAGATCCTCGCCGGCAGCAACTACGCCGAAGTCGGCTTCGCCCTGGACGAATCCACCGGCCGCGTCGTCGCGCTGGGCGCGATTGACAACTTGATGAAGGGCGCCGCCGGCAGCGCCGTGCAGAGCATGAACGTCATGTGTGGCTTCGACGAGAAGGCCGGCCTGCAATTCCCCGGCTTACATCCCGTATAGCGGTCAGCGATCAGCTTTCAGCAGTCAGCGGTCAGCAGTTTCGACAAGCTGATCGCTGATAGCTGATAGCTGATAGCTCTTTCCCACGGAGAGATGAGAGATGAGCAGTGGATTGATCGTCGTCAAGATCGGCGGCGGCGAAGGGATTGACCTGGAGAGCTTTTGCGCGGATGTCGCGGCGGTCTACCGCGCCGGCCAGCGCATGATCGTCCTGCATGGCGGCAACGCCGAGGCCAACAAGGTGGCCGAGCAATTGGGCCATCCGCCGAAGTTCGTGACCTCGATCGCCGGCATCATCAGCCGGCGCACCGACCGACGCACCCTGGAGATCATGGAAATGGTCTACGCCGGCAAGATCAACAAGGGCATCGTCGAGCGGATGCAATTTCATGGGGCCAATGCCGTCGGCCTGTGTGGCATTGACGGCCGGCTGCTGGAAGGCAACCGCAAGGAGACGCTCAAGATCATCGAGAACGGCCGGCGCATGATCCTGCGCGACGACTTCACCGGCACGGTCACGAAGATCAATACGCACCTGCTCTCGCTGTTGCTGGACAACGGCTATCTGCCGGTGGTGACGCCGCCGGCCATCAGCACGGAGAGCGAGGGGATCAACGTGGACGGCGACCGCGCCGCGGCGGCCATCGCCGGCGCGCTGCATGCCGAACAGCTCATCCTTCTCGCCAATGTGCCCGGCCTGCTGCGCGTCTTCCCCGACGAGAGTACACTGATCCCGCATATCCCGGCGGCCAAGCTAGAGCAGTTCATGGCAGTGGCCGAAGGGCGCATGAAGAAGAAGGTGATGGGCGCCGGCGAGGCGCTGACGGCCGGCGTGCCGCGCGTCGTCTTCGGCGATGCGCGTGGCGCGCAGCCCTTGCAGCGCGCTCTAGCCGGCCAGGGCACGGTCATTGATTAGCTCGCGCACGACGAGACTTCGGAAGTCTGCCAGACTTCCGAAGTCTATATAGAGGAAAACACCAATGGACTTCATCGAAATGGAGCGCCGGCACGAGAGCGGCATTGCCGTCAAATGGGAGATCGTCCTGGTGCGCGGCCAGGGCGCGCGCCTGTGGGATGACCAGGGGCGCGTCTACATTGACTGCGCTACCGGTCATGGCGTCGCCATCCTGGGCCACGCCCACCCGACCGTCACCGCCGCCATCCAGCAGCAGGCGGCCACCCTCATCACCAGCTCGGATACGTGCTTCAGCGATGTGCGGGCGCAGTTCCTTGATCGGCTGACGGCTGTCGCGCCGGCCGGCCTGGAGCGCGTCTTCCTGTGCAATTCCGGCGCCGAATCGGTCGAAGGGGCGCTCAAGTTCGCCCGCTACAGCACCGGCCGGCACGGTGTGGTGGCGACCATGCGCGGCTTTCACGGCCGCACGATGGGCGCGCTTTCGGCGACGCACAACCCGCACTATCGCGAACCCTTCGAGCCGCTGGTGCCAGGGTTCGCCCATATTCCCTACAACAATCTAGGCGCGGCCGAAGCAGCCATCACCGAGGAGACCGCCGCGGTGATCGTCGAGCCGGTGCAGGGCGAAGGCGGCGTGCGGCCGGCTACGACTGAGTTCCTGCAAGGGCTGCGCCGGCTGTGCGATGCGCGCGGCGCGCTGTTGATCCTCGACGAAATCCAGACCGGCATGGGCCGCACCGGCAAGC
>CAIQJD010000760.1 GCA_903872005.1 uncultured bacterium
CGCCGGCCTCAGTGACGGCGACCAGGTTGTCGTGCGGAATATCTCGGCTTTGCAGCGCATGATGGCCGCCGGCAATTCCGGCGGGGGATTCGGCCCAGGAGGTCAATGATGAGCGACACAGTCCTTGACTTACGCGACGTGAAGAAAGTCTATCGCATGGGCGACGTGGAAGTCCATGCCTTGCGCGGCGCGACGCTCAACGTGGGGCGCGGCGAGCTGGTAGCCATCATGGGGCCATCCGGCTCTGGCAAATCCACGCTCATGAATATCATTGGCTGCCTGGATCAGCCCACCAGCGGCCAGTACCTTTTGGCCGGCATTGATGTGAGCAAGCTGAACGACAATGCCCTGGCCGAGATTCGCAACCGCCAGATTGGCTTCGTCTTCCAGACTTTCAACCTGCTGGCGCGCACCACGGCGCTCTCCAATGTGGAGCTGCCGTTGATTTACGCCGGCGGGCGCGACCGTCGCAAGCGCTCCATCGCGGCCCTGGAATCCGTGGGGCTGGCCGACCGCCTGCACCACCGGCCCAATGAGCTATCCGGCGGCCAGCAGCAGCGCGTCGCCATCGCCCGCGCCCTGGTCAACAATCCTTCCATGATTCTGGCCGACGAGCCGACCGGCAACCTCGACTCCAAGTCAGGCCGCGAGATCATGACCATCTTCCAACGGCTCAACCTGGAGCAGGGCATCACCATCGTCTTCGTCACCCACGATCCGGATATCGCCCAGTGTACGCGGCGCATCGTCCGGCTGCGGGATGGGATGATCAACAGCGACGAGATGGTCGAGAAGCCATGCTACTATGTGGGGAGCGCCGCCCAGGTTGCCGCCGAAGCGCAAGCCTGACAGATAGGATGTAGGATTCATGAATATTAGCGAGAGCCTGCGGATCGCGCTGCGCGGTCTGGGGGCCAATAAGCTGCGCTCTGCTCTGACGATGCTGGGCATTATCATCGGCGTCGGCGCGGTGATCACGCTCCTGTCTGTGGGGCAGGGTGTTTCCGAAGTCGTCACGAACAGCCTCCAAAGCGTCGGGTCGAACCTGTTGTTCGTGGCGCCGGGCAATATCCAGAATATGGCGCCGGGAGGAACCGGCCGATCGGGGCCTTCCGAGCTGACCAATCGCGACGCCGCCGCGCTGGCGGATCCATTGAATGTGCCGGACGCCATCGGCGTGGCGCCGACTACCAGTAACAACGCCCAGGTGGAATATGGCAAGACGGTGATCCGCACCAGCATCGTCGGCGTGACGCCGGAATTCAGCGCGGTGCGGAGCTACGCTCCGATCGGCGGCGATTTCATCACCGCCGAGGCCGTCTCGGCCGCTGCGCCGGTCGCCGTCTTGGGCTGGCGCATGGCCGAGCGCCTCTTTCCCGAAGATGTCTATCCCATCGGCCAGAACATCCGCATCAATCGCGTCTCCTTCCGCGTCATCGGTGTCATGGAAGAGAAGGGCGGCAGCGGCTTCAACAGCCCGGATAACGACATCCTGGTGCCCATCTCGACGGCGCAGCAGCGCCTCTTTCCGCAGCTACGCACCATGGCCGGCCAGCCCCGCGTCGCCATCATCTATGTCCAGGTCGTCTCGGAAGACCGCATGAAGGCCGCTTCGCAGCAAATCAGCGACTTGCTACGCGAGCGCCATCGCCTGGGCCTGGGCGAAGACGACGACTTCACGGTGATCAACCAGGCCGATCTCATCAGCATCTTCGGGCAAATCACCGGCCTGCTGACCGTCTTCCTGGGAGCCATCGCCGCTATCTCGCTCCTGGTCGGCGGCATCGGCATCATGAACATCATGCTGGTGAGCGTGACCGAGCGCACGCGTGAAATCGGCATCCGCAAGGCCGTCGGGGCCAAGCGCCGCGATATCCTGCTGCAATTCTTGATCGAAGCCATGGTACTCTCGCTGATCGGCGGGGCCATCGGCATCGCGCTGGGCGTTGCCGGCGCGGCCATCGTCAGTCAACTGGCCCAGGGCCTGAAAGCTATCGTCACGGCACAATCCATCCTGCTGGCGACCGGCTTCTCGGCCGCCGTGGGCCTCTTCTTCGGCATCTACCCGGCGACCCGGGCGGCGCGCCTGCACCCGATTGACGCCCTGCGCTATGAGTGAGCAGCAAGCATGAGCAAGAGTACTATGTCGAAAATCATCCTCATCTTCCTGGC
>CAIQJD010000761.1 GCA_903872005.1 uncultured bacterium
ACCCCGGGCAGACAACTTTGCCGGCGGCGTCTATGCGCCGGCCGGCTTCCGCGCCGGCCAGGTTGCCGATGGCCGCGATGCGCTCGCCCTGGAGCGCCACGTCGCCGGGAAAGGCCGGGTTGCCCAGACCATCCACGATCTGGCCGCCCTGAATGATGATATCGAAGGCCATGCGCTTGCTCCTCGCTACTTCTGTTTGGGATATAGCTGGTCTGCGACCTCTGGCAGGCCCAGTTCGTGCAGCTTGGCCGGCGTGGGCCAGCCGGTCGCCTTGTCCCAGGCCCGCAGATCATAGTATTGATCCATCAGGTGCAGGAACTTGGCGCGATCCAGCGATTGTTTGGAGCCGAAGAACGGGTTAATCAGGTTCTCTTCTGATTCCAGATAGGGAATCACCACTTCATCGTCGCGGCGCGAGCGCCCATAGCGACGAATCTGCAAGGCGCGTTCCAGGTTGACGATGCGCTCGGCCGCGCGCTGCATATCGTCATAGCTCATGCGCGAGCCGGTGGCTTCGGCGAACATGTGCCATTCGAACTCCGGCCCTTCCATGCCGTCGACGCGGGCGTAGCCGTCCGGCGTCTTGGCGCTGAAGATGCGCGGGTACATCTGGTCGTCGGCCGTCAGGCTGTCCTTGAGGACGCTGCGGTTGCCCTCGAAGACGGCCGGGAAGGCTTTGTCTTCATAGCTGCTGGCGGGGTCGGCGGCGTGCTCGCCGCGCCAGACCATGGCCCCCACGCGCTTGATCGTCTCCCAGGGGAGGCCGTTTTCGGGGTTGACTATCGGCGACCAGTTCATGATGACCTGGCCGTAGCCGTGGCCGCTGGCGAGGGGATCGCGCACATCTACGGCCCATTGCAGCGCCGTCACCAGCCAGAAGGGGTAGACGATGGTATTGGCGTGGTCGCCGTGGCCGTCCCAGTGGCCGGCGTAGCCCCAGGCGGCATAGAGCGGCTTGGCAATATCCTCGCCGAAGCCGAGGATGGCCGGCGCGCGCCGGCCGCCTTCGGCCAGAGCCGCGCCGATGCCCTCGCGGAAGGTGATCTTACGCAGCAGCTCGACCCAGAATTTGCCATCGTTCAGGTCGAACTTCATGCCGTCAATGTCCTTCAGGTAGCCGGCTTCCACGCAGCCGCGCAGCCAGGGGATGATGCCCAGGAGCAGGTCCCAGTGGTTCAGGCCCCAGTCGTTGGAGTAGTTGGCGACCTCGAAGCCGGCCTCGAAGCCGATGTCCCAATTGTAGAACTCGTGGGTGGGGAAGCCGGGGAAGAGCGTGCCGACGCAGTGGAACTGGCCCATGCAGACGCGGCCGGTGACCGGGCCGACCATGTTGCTGTAGTAGCGCGAACCCATACAACGCTGGCTGCACTGTTGGGTACACGCTTGCCAACGCTGCCCGTATTTTTCCACTTTTTCCGGGTCCAGCTTGCTGAACGAATGGAAGGAGTGAGAAGCATGACATTCGGTGGCAATCGCGCGGGTCTTACGCAGGAACTCGTCGGGATGGGCGATACGCACCGCGCCATTGCCGCGCACGGCGATGGCCTTGAGGTTCTTGGAACCCATGACCGCGCCGTAGCCGCCCTGGCCGGCCGAGGACTCGGTCTCGGTCGTGATGATCGAGATGCGACTGAGATTCTCGCCGGCCTGGCCGATGGTGATGACGCGGATGTCTTTGCCATGTTCGGCCATCAACATCTGTTGCGTCTCGAAGATGCCCTTGCCCCACAGATGCCTGGCGGAGCGAATCTCGGCCTTGCCGTCGTCGAGCCACAGGTAGACCGGCTCGGAGGCTTTGCCCTTGACGATGACGCCGTCGAAGCCGGCATATTTCAAGGACGGGCCCCAGCGTCCGCCGAAGCCGGCGCGGCTGAACCATTCGTGGGGCCAGCCTTGTGGGCTGAGGCCGGAGACGGTGGAGCGGCCCGAATGCGGCGCGGTGGTGCCGGTCAGCGGCCCCACCGTGACCATCAAGATATTCCCCGGATCGAGCGCGCCGGCGTTGTCGGGAAGCTCATCCCAGGCGATGCGGCTGGCGAAGCCGCGTCCCCCGATGTACTTCTCGGCATACGGCTCGGTATCGCGCATTTCGAGCCGGCCGCTGCTCAGATCGGCGACGAGTAGCGTGCCGGCCCACCCATTCATTTTACCCATGAATACACACCCTCCATATCTTGTCAGGAACCCATATCAGGAATGCTTGGTGACCCAGATTCACGAAATGCCCGGCCGGCGCTATGCCTGCGCCCAACGCCCATCGGGCAGTTGCACCGCGCGGCGCGTCTTGCGTAGATGATCGAGATGTGGATCGAGGAGCAGGATCAGGCCCAGATCCAGGTTGTAGCCGTAGCGGCCGGCCACCGCTTCGGCCAGCGTCTTGAAGTCCACCGCGCCTTTCTGCGCCTTCAGCGTGGCTTCTAGCTGCCCATCGAATTGATCCACGAAGTCGAGGCTGGCCTTGATGGCCTGCAGGCCGGCTTTGCGGTCGCGCGGCATCGCGTGGCTGGAAGCCAGCAAGTCCCACGGCAGTTCAGCCAGATAGCGCATGGTCTGGCGATAGGCCGGCACGTCGAAGTAACCGGGCACGCTCAGCTTGCCGGGTTGGCCGGTCGCGCCTTCCAGGATGGTCTCCGCCTCGTAGAGCGTGCCGCCCTGGCGGTCGAAGAAGACGACATTGCCGGCGGTGTGGCCGGGCGCATGGACGACTTCCACGCTGCGCCCGCCCAGATCAATCACCTCGCCGCCTTTCCAGGTGATGTCTACCGGCGAGTTGGCCCCGCAGACCTCAATGAGCCATTGGCGAACTTCGGGCGAGAAGGCGTTCATCTCCGC
>CAIQJD010000762.1 GCA_903872005.1 uncultured bacterium
CGCGCCGGTCAGGTCAACGGTTCCCTGGGCTTGCGCCATGCCGGCGCCGAATAGCATGAAGAGGATGACGAGCAATAGGCTGCGGGTCAGGCGGCTGATCATGGGACGCTCCTTGTTGGCCGATTCACGCGGTTGCCACCAGGGGCCGGCCGCGATGCGTGATGACCTCGACATCTACGCCATAGGTTGCGCTGAGGCGTTCGGAAGTGAAGACTTCTGCCAGGGGGCCGGCAGCCAGCAGGCGGCCGGCGCGCAGCAAGATGACGAAGTCGGCGATGGCAGCCGCGGCGGCCGGGTCGTGGGTGGAGAAGGCGATGGTGCGGCCTTGTTCGCGCAGTTGGCGCAGCACGCTCAAGACGCGCTGCTTGTTCGCCAGATCAAGGTGCGAGGTCGGCTCGTCGAGGAGCAGGATGGCCGGCTCCTGGGCGAGGGCACGCGCGACAGTCACCAACTGGCGCTCGCCCCCGCTGAGGGCCGGCACATGGCGGGCGTGCAGACTGGCGATGCTGGTGGTCTGCAAGGCGTCCCACGCGATCTGCCGGTCCCTGTCAGACGGTAATTGTAGCAGGGTCAGGTAGGGGGCGCGACCGAGCAGGACGTATTCGAGGACGCTGAGATCGAAGGCGACGTGTTCATCCTGAGGGACCAGGCCGACGAGCCGGCTGAGGTCACGCCGGGAATAGTTGCAGTGGGGTTGGCCGTTGATCTCGATGCTGCCGGCGCTAGGCGAAAAAAGCCCCAACAGCAGGTGTAGCAGCGTGGTCTTGCCCGAGCCGTTAGGCCCCAGAATGGCCGTGATGGAGCAGCCCGGAACATGCAGGGAGATGTCCTGCAGGACGGCTGGACTGCCCGGCTCATAGCAGTAGGCCAGGTCGCGCAGCACGATGGCGCTGTCGAGGGTGCTCATCGCTTCACCTTCACTTCGCGACGCATCAGCATGGTGATGAAGATCGCCGCGCCAATGAATGAAGTGATGATGCCGAGGGGAATCTCGCCGGACATGGCGGTGCGCGCCAGGTCATCGCACAACAGGCTGAAGACCCCGCCGAGGAGCATCGCGCCGGGCAGGGTGCGTTGCGCGTCGGAGCCGAGGAGCCGGCGCGCGATGTGCGGCATGATCAGGCCGATCCAACCGACGAGGCCGGCTTTGGAGACGACGGCCGCTGTGGAGGCGACGGCGGCCACCAAGAGGATGGCGCGCTCGCGACCGGGAGCGGCTCCCAGGGAGAAGGCGGTGTCGTCGCGCATGGAGAGCAGGTTGAGCCGCCAACGCATGAGGTAGAGGATGATCATGCTGGGGATAACGACGGGCAGGATCTGGATCACATCGGGCCATGTGATGCCCCACAGGCCGCCCAGGAGCCAGAAGGTGATCTCTTGCAGGCCCCGCAACGGATCGGCGATGTATTTCAAGACGCTGGTGCCGGCGGAGTAGATGGCAGACACACAGATGCCGGCCAGCACCAGGCGCAGCACCCAATCGCCGAGGCGGATGCGCGTGGCGACGAAGTAGGACGCGCCCAGGCCGAGGAACGCGAACAGGGCGGCGCAGCCCTGGATCATGAAAGGCGCGCCGCCCAATGCGACGATGGCCAACGATGCCCCGAAGGCGGCGCCCTGGGAGACACCCAGGAAGCCCGAATCTACCAGCGGATTGCGGAAGATCATCTGCAGGACAGTGCCGGCGGCCGAGAGGGTCATGCCCAGGATGAACGCGGCCAGGATGCGCGGCAGGCGCAGGTTGAGCACCAACTGCTGGGCCAGGGGATTGTCCCGCAGGGAACTGAGGGGCGTGAAGCCGGCTGAGGGGTAGCGCCCCAGGAGCAGAGAGAGTCCCAGGGCGACTACCACGAGAGCCAGGCAGATCCAGAGCCGGCGGCGGGCGCGGATGGCCGCATCCGCCCCCGGCGGGCTGCTATTTGACATCCAGATTGGCCTTCGGCATGATGATGGCGTCTACCGCAGCTTTGTCCATGCCGTAGAGGGTCTTGCCCCACTCGTACAGCTCGGATTGAATGTTGATGTCGCCGGTCATGCCGGCGTGCATCTTCGTAGCCAGCCAGGTCATGCCGAGGATCCAGCGCGGCTCCGGCGTGTCCCAACCGAAGATGTCTTGCGGGAAGGCATAGAGCTGTCCATTCTTGACGGCCTTGAGTTGGCTCCACTGCGGATCAGCCTTCAGCTCGTTCAAGACCTGCTTGGGATCGAGAGTGTACCAGACAATCAAGAAGATCTGATCGGGGTTCCACGCGGCGATCTGTTCGAGGTTGACGACGGTCCAGCCATCGCTGTTGCCGGCGGCATCGAGCCAGACCGGCGCACCGCCGGCGGTCTGGGCCTGGATAGTCTGCATCCACGCCTTGGGCGGCACTTCTACGGAGAACTTGCCGCCCCGGTCGAAGTATTCGGCGACCATGACGCGCGGCTTCTTGCTGGCGTCAATGCTGTCGGTGATCTTCTTGAGCCGGTCGAGTTTTGTCTGGTAGTAGGCGGTGATTTCTTTGGCGCGGGCCGGATTGCCCAGTACCAGGCCCAGATTCGTGATGTCCCGCGCATATTGCTCGGGCGTTTCCAGGTTGATGTACATGTAGGGTATCTTGGCGACGGTGAGGGCTTCGGCGGTCTTGTCGGTGACGGCGCCCTTCATGATGACGAAATCGGGCTTGTACGTGGCGATCTGCTCGATGCCGGGGCTGGCTTCGGTCGTCGGCAGCTTAGCGAAGGCAGGGTCGAGGACGATGAGGAAGTCGCTGGCGGTCGCGCCGCGCTTCTCGGTGGCAACGAGGCGCTGCTTGCCTTCGGGGAACATGTACAGGGCGTGCAGGGCCATGTAGGGGCCTTTGCCTACAACCATGATGCGTTGGGGAAGTGTCGCCAGCTCGACCGTGCGGCCGGCGGCGTCGGTGAACTTGACCGGGCCGGTCATGGCAGCGGCGCCGGCGCTCGTCGTGATCTCAATGGTATCCTTGACCCACGCCTTCTTGGCGGCCTTGGGGATGACGGCGTTGAGCTTGCCATCCGCGCCGATTTCCAGGATGGCCTGGTCGTCAATTTCGGCAAAGGCGGCTTCGCCGGCGAAGCCATCGGACGCCTTCAGCGTGACGGATACGGCCGTGGTGACGCCGACGGTCTTGAAGAGATCGAGGATGCGGACGCCGGTGTATTTCTTGTCGCCGGCGGTGATCTCGACCGGCTTCATGGCCTTTAGGTCGTCGAGGGTGAAGGCTTTGCCGTTGACCGTCACCGCGGCCTTGATGGAAGGCGCAGCGGTCGAGACCTTGATAGCCACGACATCTTTGACCGAAGCGCCCTTGGGGGCTTTGGGGGCTACGGTATCGAGCTTGTTCGACTTGTTGATGGCGAGGATGCTCTGGGCGTCCAGGTCTTTGGTCTCGACGCGCGCTTCGTAGCCGTCGGCGCCGACGAGGGTGATGGCGTCGGCATTGGCCGCGCCGGCCGCCGTCAGGAGGTCGAGGATGGCCGGGCCGGCAACCTTGGTCCCCGAAACGTCCACTTCGACCTGCTTCATGGCCTTGAGGGCATCTAGGGCGAAGGCTTTGCCGTTCACGGTGAGCGCCGCCGGGGCGGATGCGCTGCCGGAGCCGGTGGATGCCGCCGCGCCGATCTTGATCTCGACCACGTCGCGCGGCTGGCTGCCTTTGGCAACGGTGGGGATCACCGCGTCGAGGGTTCCGTCGGCGTCGTAGGCGAGATACGCCTGGTCATTGAGGTCTTTGGCCGCCACTTCGGCGCTGAAACCATCGGCGGCGACGAGCTTGATGGAGCCAAAGTCGCCGACGCCGGCGGCCTTGAGCAGCGCCAAAATGCCCACCCCGTCGGCAGCCTTGATCGCCTTGAGATCGGCCAGGGTGAAGGCTTTGCCATTCACGGTGATGGCCGGCTTGGCGGCGGCCGGCGCTTTGGTGGGGGCCGCAGTTGGCGCGACGGTAGGGGCCAGCGTCGGCGCGATCGTGGGTGGGACAGCCGTCGGAGCGACCGTCGCAGGTTTGCCACATGCCGTGAGCAGGCTGACGGTGACGAGCAAGATAGTCAGAATGAGATGGAGTCGGGACCGATGCATAGAATCCTCCTTGCCATAGAGCTTCATGTTACTTGCAGCTTATTCGGAAAGACGGGCCGTGTTCCGACGCGGATCAGCCGGCGACCGACCAGTAGATCAGCGCCGTGCCAATGCTGCGCGGCCAGACGTAGCGCTCGCCTTCCAGCGTGAGGGAGCGGCGCGTCAGGTCGGCCAGGAATGCGTCATGTTCGGTCGGGCCTTCGCCCAATCCTAGCTTGGCTTTGACCTCTGCGATGGCCTCTGCCGGCGTGGCGCTGGACCAGGGATGCCATAGCGGTGTATTCTCCATGAGAATACTGGGAAACAGCCCCATTTGCAGCAGCGCATTGTAGGCCACGATGCCATTCGGGCTGTCATAAGGGTGGCCGAAGACGCGTTGCGCCGCGCGCGCCATGATGCCGTCATTGGTCGTCATCCGCATGACCAGGAAACAGGCGCGCCGGGTGACTGACATCATGCTATGCACAAACGCCGGCAAATCGGCTTGCTCATACATGGCGTGCGAACAGAGCGAGAAATCGTGCGGCTCGACTACCGTCTCAGACCATTTCTGTTGGATGACCTGCACGTTGCGGAGGCCGGCGGCCGCGACGTTCTCGCGCATCACATCCGCCATGGCCGGCGAAGGCTCGACCGCGGTGACGCGGCGGACGCGCGGCGCCAGGAGGCAGGCCCATGCGCCGACGCCGGCTCCGACCTCCAGCACGCTGGATGAAGGGGGCACCTGCTGGGTGATGAAATCGCGGGTAGAATCAGAACTTTGCGCCCAGCGTTGCTTGATGTGGCTATCCATCATGTGGGCTTTCTCGCGCCAGAAGGTTGCGTCCTGTTCCGGGGTGGCGGTCTTCGGCCCGTGCCAGGGAATCTTCTCGACTAGTTCTCTCCACAGGGCAATCCAATCGGTATTCGGTTGCATCCAAACCTCCACAGGCAGGCAGGTAGTAGGGACAAATCAATCTGGACAACGAAAGCGCCGGCGTTTTCGCAGCAAGGAAAACGCCGGCGCAAAGTGAGCTACCGGGGCATTCTCCTTTCCAAACACGGGAGGTGAGGCCGTTTCCAGACTCGCCCTTGTCCTCGACGTTGAGGCGCTACGGCTTGAGGGCCATGGCACGTAGCGCGGTAGGCCCACAAGCTCGGAGAATCGGATATGTGATTTTCGACACTTGCCGCCATTGTAGTATAGGTGAACTCCGGCGTCAAATCGCGGTTCTGTGTTCAATCCGCCGGCGCGCTACTTGGGTGGTTGTAGGCCGATCACCCATCCGCCGTCCACTCGAATCGAAACGCCGGTGACATAGTCGGCGGCGTCGCTTGCCAGGAAGGCGGCCATTTCGCCAATGTCTTGCGGCGTGCCCAGCCGGCCCCAGGGGATGCGATAGCTGCCGTTCGAGACGAGGTCGTCGCCGACATGGTCGCGCTCGCCG
>CAIQJD010000763.1 GCA_903872005.1 uncultured bacterium
ATGCCGCCGGCCACCTGCTCGCCGCGCATGTTGTGGAACGACAGGAAGCAGGAGACCATCGCCGCCGTGGGGACGCCGCCCAGGAATCCGTTTTGCTCCACCAACAGGGTGCGCGCGCCGTTGCGCGCCGCGGCGATGGCCGCCACCGCGCCGGCCGTCCCGCCGCCGGCCACGATCACATCATAGTCTCCGACGAATTGCATCATATCAATCTCCGCTCCGGGGTGATACGCACGCGCGGCTTACGCCTCGACGCGCCACTCGACCAGGTTTTCCAACGGATAGATGGGCCGCGCCAGATATTGCCAGTTGAAATGCTTGATATGCGACATCGTCGGGCCGGGCGTGTCGGCGCGGATGACCTCGGAAGTCATGGGGGCGTAGTACTGGAAATTGCTGGCGGTCTTCAGGACGACGATCTTGGCCTCGGCCGGCTCGATCCCGAAGCGCCGGTAGACCACCGGGTGATTCCCGCCGATGCCGCGATACTCGCTCACCACGACTTTGATGCTGCCGATCTCCAACAACGCTGTCTGGCCCATGTCGAAGGATTCGTTGCTGCCGACCTTGGCCGTGATGCGCCCGCTGCCCAGCGCAGCGACGCGGCCGCTCACCCGCACCGGCGCGTAGAAAGCCGTGTCCGCTTTGGCCCCCAGGTCGAGGGTGACGTGCGCCCCGACGCCGGCCTGAGTCAACTGGCGCGCTGATTCGGGGTCGAACATGGGAACCAGCGCCGTGCAGGTGATCTGCTGGCGCAGCATCTCGCGCAGCAGGACGGTGCTGGCGCCGGCCGCCCCGCCGAAGACGCTGTCGCCGGTATCCGACAGGACGACCAGGCCGCGCTCGGCGGCCACGGCGCGGCGGATGGCCTCGGCCGGCGAGACGCTATCCAGTTGCAGGAAGCGCTCGCGCAGGCTCCAGGCTTTGTTCGCCAGGTCGGCGCAGAGCCGGCGCGCCAGCGCCATGTCGCCGGCGGTGATGACGACTGTGGCCCATCCCCCTTCGGGCACATCGAGCCAGGGCTGCATCGGGAAGTTGGAGATCGCCACGACGCCGGGGATGGTTTCATACTGGCGCGCCAGATCGAACCACTCTTTCATGGGGCCGGGCACGGTGGTCAGAAATTGCTCCTGATGGGTGATGAGCGGGATGCGCTGCCAGGCGATGGCCGGCCGGTACGCGCCGCGCAAGAGGGCGAAGAGGATTTTGCCGGCGCGCTGCCCCGTATCGAAGGGATCGTGGGGCTGGGTGCGGTGCGCCACCAGGCCGTCCAGGTTCGCCATCGTGCGCCGGGTGATGCTGGCGTGATGATCCATGCCCACGACGATGGGGACTTGCGGGCCGACGACCTGCCGCGTCGCTTCCAGGAGCGCGCCTTCCGGGTCCGGCTCGCCCTCGGCGGCCGAGCCGCCATGCAGGAAGAGGAAGACGCCATCCAGCGGCAGGGCTGCTTGCAGGCCGGCGACCAGCTTGCGCTGGAAGTAGGCCAGGGTGTCGGCGGCAATGGGGCCGCCGGCGCCGGCGTAGCTGCTGATGATGGGCAGCAGGGTGACATCCTTCTCCGTCTCGGCCACGGACAGGAAGCCGCCCAGCGCCCCCACGCCCTGGGCTTTCACCAGGGCCTCTTCGCCCTCGTAATACCCCTTCTGTTGGAAGTCGTCCAGGGTGGTGCGTAGAGAGGTGAAGCTGCTCGTTTCCTGCGCGATGCTTGCTACGGCGATTCTCATGTGGTCATCTCCTTGTTCGTCGGCTCTTGTAGGCGCACCAGATCACAGATGTCGCTCAGGGTGGCCCCGCGCAGCCGCCGGCCCATCTGGGCGCAGGCCGCGTGGGCCGTTTCGAGGATAGTCGCCAGGTTCACGCTGGCCGGATGGGTCGGGTCGGCATAGTTCTGGTCGTTGTGGGTGTCCAGGACGATGGCCGGGCAACCGGCCGAGTCGGCGCTGAACCGCTCCACCAGGTGTTGGATCGTCAGCCGGTGGTGATAGTCGGCCGGCACATAGGGCCAGGCGAAGCCCTGATCGCCGGCGTGGCCGCGCGTGTGCGGCTGCTGATAGTCCACGGCGACGGGGACTTCGACGAAGTCGCTGGCGCCGGCGATCTGGCGGAAGTCGAGGTGCGCCCGATGGGGGTATGGCTCGGCGCCGGCCCAGACGGCGTGATGCGCCGGCAGGACGCGGCCGGGGTTCGACAGGCTCCCCCCGCGGAAACCCAGCTCGGCCAGGACGCGGAAGGTGGCGTCGTTGGCCGAGAAGTAGCCGGCGCGGAAGTAGCGCGGCCGCTGGCCCAGCGCCGCTTCCCAACGGTCACAGGCGCGGCGCAACATCGCGCGCTGCGTCTCGGCCGCATAGGCCCCCAGGTCGAGCCGGTAGTCCTCGCCCACCAGCTTGTACGGATGGACGTGGAGGCCCAAGCACGCGCCTTCGGCTTCCAGCTCCAGGAGCAGATCGCGGTTGCCGGCCGCTACTTCGGGATGGACGAAGAGGGTCAGCGGCATGCGCCAGGCGCGCGCCGTGGCGGCGTAGCCGCGGATGGCCCGCGCGCTCTCGGCATAGTCGGCCGGCCCGCTGCCAGACATGCCGATGGCGTAGGGTGTCAGATCGCATTTGGCGGTCTCGCAATCGGCGGTCATCAGGAAGAAAATGTCTTGCGCCATTGCTGTACTCCTTGCCGGCTATCTCCTGCCGGCGGCCCGGCTTGCCAGCCACACGCCGACCAGGATCACGCCGGCCGAAAGGAGCGCCGCGCCCTGGCTTGGCCGGCTGGGCGGCGCGCCCGGATCGCCATTCAAGACGAACGCGGCCCAATAATACGGATGCGGGTATTCCTGGCGCACGATGGCCTGGGCGGCGCGCAGGGCTTCGGCCTTGGGCCGGCCGGCGCGCAGGTTGCGATAGAAGGCGACCATCAGCTTCTCCGTTGCCGCGTCATCCACGCTCCAGAGGGAGGCGATGACGCTGGGCGCGCCGGCAAACAGGAAGGCCCGGTTCAGGCCCACCACATCGTCGCCGTAGCTGGTCTGGCCCAGTTGGGTCTGACAGGCGCTCAAGACGACCAGGTCCGTCGCCGTCAGCTTCAGCCCGTACACCTCGTGGACTTCCAGCGCGCCGTCGCTCTGCGCGTCGGGGGCCAGGACGATACGCGAGAAGAGGGGCTGCGCTTCGTCGAACTGCCCGTGCGCGGCCAAGTGGATCACGCCGGCCGCCCCGGCGCGCTGGCGGAACTCCGTCTCCGTCGCGGCCGGCCCTTCCAGCGGCGTTGTCCCATACAGGCCGGCGACTTCCTGCGCCTCCTGGTCGGCGAAGCGCAAGGCCGGCAAGCCCTGGGGCTGCCCGTAAGCCAGCGCCAACATGGCGTCGGCGCTGCGCCGGCCCTGCAGATAGGGCAAGACGCCGGCGCTGGGCAGATAGAACAGGCTGAATTGCTCGCCCAGGTAGTGTTCGCCGTCGTAGAAGGCCGCGAAGGGGACGTAGTGCAGCCGCAGGTGTGGGATGATGCCCAGGCGCGGCGTCGTCAGCTCGGCGCGCAGCGGCCGGATCAGCCCATCGTAGAGCCGGCGTAGGCTGGCCGGCGCGGGATCGCTCAGGTCGGCGAAGCTGCGGAATTCACTGATGGTCGCGCCCAGGTCGGCATTGTTGACCGGCAGCGCGACGACCTTGATCTGGTCGCGGCGCACGATGAAGGCCAACGGTTGGACATCGGTCAGGAAGTAGGCCAACAGCGTCGTCTGGTCGTCGAGCAGCTTCTGGATGTCGGTCAGGGCCGCCGGCGTGGCCGAGACCAGGGCCGCATAGTCAGGGTTGCTCAGCTTCAGCCCGGTCAGGGTCGCCTCATAGTCGGCGCGCGCCGCCGTCAACTGGCGATACTTCTCCTGCGTCTGGCTGGCCGAGCGCAGCGCGCCGGCGCTGGCGCGCGTCTCGCTCAACTCTCGCTCCAGGGCATAGAGCTTGCTGCGGAGCGTCTGCTCCTGCTCCACCAGCGCCGCGTCGGCCGAGGCGCGGATGTCCAGCCGGCTGCCGCCCAGTTGATCGAGGAAGGCGCGCGCCCGCGCCCGCTCGGTCACGCGGAAGGCGCTGGCCGCGTCGCCCTGCGCGGCGTAGAGCCGGGCGGCGCGCACGTAGACGCCGGTGTAGAGGCCGGCGATGCTCGCCTTGAACTCTTCCAGGCCGGCCGCAGCGCGCAGCTTCTCGCGCCCGGCGATGGCGCGCTCGTACAGATCCAGGGCCGTCGCGGCGTCGCCGCGATCTTCGTACAGCGCGCCCAGGTTGGCCCAGCCGGCGGCCAAATTGACCTGATCGTCGAGGGCCAGCCAGATCGCGATGGCCTGCTCGTAGTAGCCCTGCGCCCGATCCCACTCTTTCATGTTGTGATAGGTATAGCCGATATTGTTCAGGCTGCGGGCTTCGCCGGCGCGGTCGTTGAGGGCGCGCTGGATTTCCAGCGCCTGCCGGCTATAACTCAGCGCGGTCGGGTAATCCCCCTGACTGTCGTAGAACGTCCCCAGATTGCTGAGGGCCATGGCCTCGCCGCCGCGATCCTGCGCGTCTTGAGACGCCCGCGCGGCGCGCTGGTAGTAGTCCAGCGCCTTATCCGCCTGATGGAGATAGTCATACGTCAGGCCCATGCTGTTCAAGACGCCGGCGATGTCGCGGCGCACGCCGGCCTGGCCGGCGAAGGCATCCAGCGCCGTCTGAAAGAGGGGCAGCGCCAGATCGAACTGCGCCACATCTATGTAGATATTGGCGATGCTGCGCGCCATGCGCGCCGCATTGACGACGTCGCCCCGCGCCGTCAGCAGCTCGCGGGCCTGCTGCAGCAGATTCAGCGCGCGGTGATATTCGCCCTGGCGCAGATAGACGCCGGCGCGTGAGCTGAGGATCAACGCGGCGGCGAAATCGTCGCCGGCGGCCTGCGCCTGGGCCAGGGCTTCGTCCAGCGCGGCGGCGGCCTGCGCCGCCTGCCCATCCGCCAGATAGGCTGCGCCGATGGCGCGCCGGGTCAGGATCTCGCTGTCGGTCGCCTTGAGCGTGCGCCAGAGCGCCAGGGCGGCCTGCAGCGCCGCCTGAGCCGCCTCGGCCTTGCCGGCGTCGGCGTAGATCGTCCCCAGGACATCCAGCGTCTCCGCCTCCCGCGCCGGCTCGCCCAGCTCGCGCCAGAGGGCCAGCGCCGCCTGATAGGGCGCTTCGGCGTCGGCCGGCCGGCTGCTCCAGAAGCGGTTCAGGCCGATGTAGCCTAACAGGTTGGCCTGATCGGCGGGTGCGCCGCGTTGCTGCGCCAGCGCCAGCGCCCGCTGATAGTGCGCTTCGGCCGGCGCATAGTCCTCCTGGCGATAAGCGAGCCAGCCCAGCTCGGTCTCGGCGCGCTGCGCGCCGGCCGCGTCGCCCTGCGCGCCGGCCAGGGCCAGCGCCTGCTGATAGGTCGCCTCGGCCGGCGCCAGGGCATTCTGGGCCGCCTGGCTATCGCCGACGCCCAAGAGGGCGCGCAGCGCGCCGGCCGGATCGCCGTTCTCCTCGGCCAGGGTGAGGGCTGCCTGATAGGCTTCCTGGGCCGGCGCATACCGCGCGGAGGCGTAGCGCATGTTGCCGATGTTGACCCAGATGGTTTGCTGCGCGACGCGGTCGCCATCGGCCTGGGCCAGTTGCAGCGCCGCGCCATAGGCTTCCAGCGAGGCGGCATTGCGCCCCTGCAGCGCGTGCAGGCCGCCGACGGCGGTCAGCATCCCCCGCTCGCTCAGCCGGTCGCCGCTCTGGCGCGCCAGGGCCAGCGCCCGCTCATAGGACGCCAGGGCCGGCTCGATCTCGCCGGCGTTGTAATGCGCCAGCCCGATGCTGACATGGATGGATAGCTGCAGGGAGAGGTTCTGCGTCGTCGTTGCCAGCGCCAACGCCTGATCGAAGTAGCTCAGGGCGTCGGCCGGCCGGCCGGCCTTGCTGGCAATGATGCCCAGGCTGTAGGTCGCCTGCGCCTGGCCCGGCGCGTCGCCGGCCTGGCGGTAGAGGGCCAACGCTTGCTGGAAGGCGGTCGCCGCGCCGGCCAGATCGCCTTTGTTGTAAAACGCCAGGCCATCGGCCGACGCCTGAGCCGCTTGCGCCGCGGGGGTAGTGGGGGTCTGCGCCGGCGGCGCGAAGGCCAGGACGGCGGCCGGTTGGGCCAGCAGCAGGCCCAGGGCGATAACCAGCAACATCCAGCTTGTACGGCGGTTACGCATCTTGCCATCCTCACACGTGCGGCGGCGAACGGCCAGTGGAAGTAGACGCGGCCAGCATTATAGCACGCGCGCCTACCACAGCACCAATGCGATGCCGGCCAGGGCGACGACCAGCCCGACGATGGCGCTGGGGCCGGGCGTTTCGCCCAGCAACAGGACGCCCAGGATGACGCCGCCGGTCACTTCTTGCGTGGCGATGAGGTTGGCGTACGCGGCATGGGTGCGGCGCACCGCGGCATTGTAGAGGGTATGCCCCACGGCCATGGGCAGCAGTCCCACGCCGGCGATGGCGGCGAGCTGCGGCAGGAGCGGCGCGGCGCCGGGCATGAAGAGCGCCAGGGGAGCCAGCCAGAGCGCGGCCACGCCATAGACCAGGCCGGCATACGTGAAGAGGGGATAGCTCTCGCGCTGCGACCGGCCGGCGATGGAATAGAGGGCGAAGGTAATGGCCGACCCCAGGGCCAACAGGTCGCCCAGCGCCATGCGCCCGGTCAGGTTCGGCTCAAAGCCGACCATGATCGCCAGGCCGGCCACGGTCACGGCCATGCCGGCGTAGCGCCGCGTCGGCAGCGTCTCCTTGAGCATCCAGGCCGAGAGCAGAGCAATGAAGATAGGGGCGGTGTAGACGATGGTCAGGGTATGGGCGATGGTGGTGAAATTGACCGCCGCCACGTAGAAGACGAAATGGGCGGCGGTGATGAAGCCGTAGAGGAGGAAGCGGCCGGCTTCGCGCCGGCGTGGCAGGGCCAGCTCGCGCCGCCAGGCCGCCAGACTCAGGATGGCCGCCGAGCCGACCAGGAGCCGGCCGCAGGCGATCTGATAGACCGACAGCGGCGCGGCCCAGCGGATGAAGATGGGGCTGGTTGAGAAGAAGACCGCGGCGATAGCCGCATAAATGACGCCACGACGTTGATCACTGGTCACGCGATGCTCCTCCGGCCGGCGCGTTGTCGCGCAATTGTCGCCCGCGTGTCAGATAGCGCCTTTACCATTCGTCCATTTCGTGCTATACTCCCAATGTCAGGGCGTGGGCGAAGAGGCCGGCGTCGGAGCCAGGGCCGGGCCAGGGGCTTTGGTCCCCGGCGTAGCGGTGGGCGTGGCCGTGGGCTGCGTCGCCGGCGTGCCGACGATATGGATAGCGGCCGTGGGCGTCGGTTCTGGCGGCGTGGGCGTCGGCACGGCGACGACGACCGCGGCGACGACCATCATCAGGCCGACGATGATGCTGAGGAGCAGGAACAAGCGCCGCCGGCGATGGTCGCGGCGCTGAGGTTTCTTGGCGACGGGTTTCTTGGGCACACCAACCTCCACATCCCGACAGGGGATGCGCGGCATTATACCACACGCCGGCGCAGAGAGCCAAAGCGGCCGGCGCGTTTGGGTGTCTATGGGGAAGCAGAGCGATGGATAGCGCGAGGAAACCGACTTCGGTCAACTGGCGAGACTACATTCACGCGGACGCGCGTATTCTTGCCGGCAAGCCCGTCATCAAAGGCACGCGCCTGGCCGTGGATTTCATCTTGGGTCTCTATGCAAAGGGTTGGTCGGAAGGGCAAATCCTGGCGAGCTATCCTTCGCTCACGCCGGCGGCGCTGCAAGCGGTATTTGCCTTTTCTGCAGAATGTATGCGCGAATAGAGAGGTTCTGTATGTTCCAATGGTTGAGCGTCAGCGCCTTGAATCTGGTCTACATCGCCCTGATGGGGGTGGGCGTCCTGTATGCCATCATCATCCTCATCGGCGGCGCGCTGAGCCATATCGAACTGCCGCACATTGATCTGCCGCATATTGACATCGGCGCGCACGACATTGACTTCGGCGGGGCGCACGTCCCCGACGCTAATGTCCACGTGGATGTGGCCGCCGGCTCCGACGCGCCGCACGGCCAGGTCAGCGTGCGCTCCCTCAGCGCGGTCTCCATTGCCAGCTTCGTCACGGCCTTTGGGGCTTCTGGCATCCTCGCCATTCAACTGCTGGAGATCAGCGCGCGCTGGAGCCTGTTGGTGGCCGCCGCCGGCGGATTGGTGGTCGGGGCCGTCGTCCAACTGGCCTTCAGCTACTTCTTGCTGGCGCCGCAAGGCTCCAGCGAGGTGCGCGTGCGCGACATCATCGGCGCGGTGGGCGAAGTCATCACGCCGATCCCCGCCGGCCGGGTGGGCGAGATCGCCTTCGTGGCGCGCGGCGCGCGGGTCACTTCGCCGGCGCGCGCGGCCGATGGCTCGGCCATCCCGCGCGGGGCCGTCGTGCGCGTAACGAACATGGTCGGCTCTATGGTCCTGGTGGCGTTGACCGCGCCCGAGGCGCAATCCAAGGAGGCACAGTGAAACTATGGCAGCTCTAGCGATCATTGCTGTATTTTTCGTGTTGATGGTGCTGGCATTCGTCTATGCCAGCCGCTACAAGAAAGTCGGCCCCAACCAGGTGCTGGTCATCTCCGGCCGGCGGCGTGTTATCGTGGACCCGGTCACCGGCAGCAAGGTGGAGCGCACCTACCGCATCGTCAAGGGCGGCGGCACCTTCATCGTGCCGGTCCTGGAGCGGGTAGATACCCTCTCCATGGAAATCATGACCATTGACGTAGTGACGCCGCGCGTCTATACGTTGCAGGGTGTGCCGGTCACCGTGGACGGCGTAGCGCAGATCAAGATCAAGAGCGACGAAGTCTCCATCTTCACCGCCGCCGAACAGTTCCTTTCCAAGAGCGCCGACCAGATTCGCTCGGTGGCGCTGCAAACCCTGGAAGGCCATCTGCGCGCCATCCTCGGCACCATGACCGTCGAAGAGATCTACAAGGACCGCGACACCTTCGCCCAGAAGGTGCAAGAAGTGTCGGCCGGCGACCTGGCGAACATGGGCCTGGGCATCGTCTCCTTCACCATCAAGGATATCCGCGACGATCAGGGCTACCTGGACGCGTTGGGCCAGGCGCGCACCGCCGAAGTGAAGCGCGATGCCGCCATCGGCCAGGCCATGGCCGCCCGCGACGCGACGATCAAGTCGGCCGAGGCGCGCCAAGCCGGCGAGACAGCCAAGTTCGCCGCCGAGACCAAGATCGCCGAATCGCAGAAGTCGTATCAGGTGCAGAAGGCGGCTTACGACGCCGAAGTGAACCAGCGCAAGGCCGAGTCTGAACTGGCCTATATCTTGCAGCAGAACAAGACCAACCAGTCGGTCAAGACCGAAGAAGTGCAGATTGAGGTGGTGCAGAAGCAGAAGCAGATCGAGGTGCAGGAGCAGGAAGTCAAGCGCCGCGTGCAAGAGCTGGAGGCGACGGTGCGCCGGCCGGCCGAAGCGGAGCAGTTCCGCATCCGCACCCTGGCTGACGCCAAGCGCTTCCAGACTGAGACGGAAGCCACCGGCCAGGCCGGCGCCACGCGCTCCGTCGGTATGGCCGAAGCCGACGCCACCAAAGCGAAGGGTCTGGCCGGCGCCGACGTGATCCGGGCGCAAGGTCTGGCCGAGGCCGAAGTCATCAAGGCCAAAGGTCTTTCGGAAGCCGAGGTCATCAAGGCGCAAGGTATGGCCCAGGCCGAGGCGATGCTCCGCAAGGCTGAGGCATGGCAGAACTACAACCAGGCCGCCGTCGTCCAGCAATTGGTGGATGGGCTGCCCAGGGTGGCCGAGGCGATTGCCGCGCCGCTCTCCAAGACCGAGAAGATCGTGATCATCAGCAACGGCGGCGAGGGCGCCGGC
>CAIQJD010000764.1 GCA_903872005.1 uncultured bacterium
CCCGCACGCGATCTGCGCTGGCTGGAAGCGCGCGTCCAGGCCGATGGCGAAGCCGCCGAAGCCATCAGCGAGTTGTTCAATGGGCTGGGGAGCGGTGGGGCCGTGGAGGAGGCGCTGGCCGATGCGGGGCCGGACGATACCCTGCGCCGCTATTGGGTGAAGACGTACCTGCCGGTGCATACGCCGGAGGAAGATGTCCAGCAACGCCTGCGAGTCGAAGAGAAGCTGTGGCATCTGCGTCAGCTTCACCCCATCGGCGAGCCGGAATTCCGTCTCCTGGCCGACGAAGATTGGGCCGAAACGTGGAAGGCCAACTATAAGCCTTTGCAGATCGGCCGGCGCATCATTATCAAACCCTCGTGGTGTGAATGGCAGCCGGCCGAGGGCCAACTGATCGTGGAGCTGGATCCGGGTCAGGCATTCGGCACCGGCTTGCACCCCAGCACCCAGCTCTGTCTGTTGGGGCTGGAAGATTGGGCCGCCGCCGGCCAGACGGCGCTCGACCTGGGCTGCGGCTCCGGCATCCTGGCGATTGCTGCGGCACGCCTGGGCGTCGGCCGCATCCTGGCCGTAGATATTGACCCTCTGGCTGTCGAGGTGGCTCAGGACAACGCGCGCCTCAATGGCGTCGCCGAGCGCATCGTGACCCTGGAAGGGAGCCTGCCGCCGCGTCCTGGTCTGGACGATGCGCCGGCGCGCGCCGCACAGACCCTCGCGCCGGCCGGCTTCGACCTGCTGTTGGTCAATATCCTGGCCGAGGTGATCGTTGAACTCTTGGGGAATGGGTTGGCGCGCTGGCTCGCCCCGGCCGGCGTGATGATCCTGGCCGGCATTATTCACGAGCGCGCCGGCCTGGTCACGACCGCATTGGAAGCGGCCGGCCTGACAGTCGTCGGCCGACGCATTGAGGGCGATTGGGTGTCTTTGGTCGCGCGCCGCCAGGCGAGTCTTTGAGAAACCAGACGGGCACACGCCGGCAGGAGAGGATCGCGTATGCATCGCTTCTTCGTAGCTCCCCAGGCTGTTTCTATGGGCAACGTCACCCTGGAAGGCGAGATCGCCCATCAGATCACCCATGTCTTGCGCCTGACGCCAGGCGAGCGCATCATGACCCTGGACAACTCGGGCTGGCAGATGGAGACGGTGCTGACCGAAGTTGGGGCGCAGCGCGTCGTCGGCCAGGTAACGCGGCGCAGCCTGGCGCGCGGCGAGCCACGCATCAAGATCAGCCTCTATCAGGGCGTATTGCGCGCCAACCATTTGGAGTTCGCGCTGCAAAAGGGCGTTGAGCTGGGCATCGTCGAATTTGTGCCGATGATCACCTCGCGCTGCGTCATCGCCAATCTGGATGATGTGAACAAGAAGGGCGACCGCTGGGAACGCATCCTGCGCGAGGCTGCTGAACAGTGCCAGCGCGGCCGGCTGCCGACTCTGGAGCCGGCGCTGATGTTCATGCAAGCCTGTGAGCGAGCGCGCCATGCCGGCGGCCTCTTCCTGCTTCCCTGGGAAGGCGAGCGCGAAGTGAGTCTGCAAAGCGTCCTGGGCGTCGCGCCGCTGCCTTTCACCATCAACCTCTTTGTCGGGCCGGAGGGCGGCTTCGCCGAAGAAGAAGTGCGCCTGGCGCGCGGCTATGGGGCGCGTACCGTCAGCCTGGGGCCGCGCATCCTGCGCGCCGAGACGGCCGGCCTGGCGGCGGCCGCGGTCATGCTCTATGTTGCCGGCGACTTGCAGCCGGTCGTCGAAAAGGGCTGATCCCCGATGCCGTATTGGGAGCGTCCTGAAGGGCGCACCTTCTATGTCGTGGCCGGCGGGCCGGAGACGGCCGCGCCGGCCATTCTTTTGCACGGGGCCGGCGGCAGCCACCTTGATTGGCCGCCGGCCCTGCGCCGGCTCCCCGGCCGGCTCACCCTCGCTCTCGACCTGGCCGGCCATGGCCGTTCTGACCCTCCCGGTTGTCCCAGCGTTGCTGCGTATGCCGATTGGGCGCGGGCCGTTCTGGACGGGCTGCCGGTCCTGGCCGGCCGGCGGCTCCTCATCGGCCATTCCATGGGCGCGGCCATCGCCCTGGAGCTGGCGCGGCGCGCCCCGGCGCAGGTCGCCGGCCTGATCCTGATTGGCGCGGGGGCGCGGCTGCCCGTCCCGCCGGCCTTGCTGGAGGCTGCCGACCCGGCCGGCGTGATGGCCGACTGGGCCTATGGGCCAGCCGCCTCGGCCGAATTGCGGCGCATCGGACGCCAGCGCCTGGCGACGCTGGACGCGGCGACCTTGCGCCAGGATTTGCGCGCCTGCGCCGGCTTCGACCTGCGCGGCCGGCTGGGCGACATCACCGCGCCGACGTTGCTCATCGTCGGCGCGGCGGATCGGTTGACCCCGCCGGCCCTGGCAGAGGAGCTGTGCGCCGAATTGCCGGCCGCCGACCTGGCGCTGATTGAGGGCGCCGGCCATCTGGTCACCTTCGAGCGCAGCGAGGCCGTGTCGGCGGCCATCCGCGATTTTCTCGCGTCGGGGATTGACGTAGCATAGCCCCTTGTGGGCGTTCTGGCCCGGGTCAGACGCGCACAAGGCGCTAGGCTACACACGCCGCCCAAAAACTGAAACACACCCCTCTGGAACCTGCCAGTTGACCGCCGGCCGGCGCGATGCTATACTACGCCCATCTTCGAGACTCAGCGCAGGGGAAGCGATGGTCGAGACGGTCTTCTTGAAATTGGGCGGCTCGCTCATCACTGACAAGACCCAACGGGAGACGGCGCGCCCGGAAGTCCTGGCGCGGCTGGCCGACGAGATCGCCCGGGCGCGCGCCCACCGGCCGGATATGCGTCTGCTCCTGGGGCATGGCAGTGGCTCCTTCGGGCATTTTGCTGGCCGTGAATACGGCACGCGCGGCGGCATTGTCGCCGGCGCAGAGGCGCGCGGCTGGTACGGCTACGCCGTGACCGGCGCGGCCGCGGCGCGTTTGAATCGTCTGACTATTGATGCGCTGCTGCGCGCCGGCCTGCCGGCGGTCGCCTTTCAACCCTCGGCCAGCGCTGCGTGCGCCGAGGGCGTCCTGGAACATCTGGCCTGGGAGCCGCTGGCGACGGCGCTGGACTGCGGGCTGCTCCCCGTCGTCTACGGCGACGTGGCGCTGGACGCGCGGCGCGGTTGCACCATCATCTCCACGGAGGAAATCTTCGCCTATCTGGCCGAGTGCCTGGCCCCGGCGCGCATCTTGTTGGCCGGCGCGGTGGATGGCGTCTACACCGCTGACCCGCGGCGTGACCCGACGGCGCGCCGGCTGCCGCTATTGAGCGCCGCGGCGGTCTGCGCTGCCGGCGAAATCGCCGGCCTGGGCGGCTCGCACGGCGTGGATGTGACCGGCGGCATGGCGAGCAAGGCGCGGCAGATGGCCGAGCTGGCGCGCCGGTGGCCGGGGCTGGCGGCGCACATCCTGTCGGGCGAGCGCGCCGGCGACCTGGAACGCGCGCTGATTGACCCGGCCGCCGACCTGGGAACGAGGATCTATTGAGCCATGCGACGCAGGGATGGGCTGATCCTGGCCGGCGTCATCCTCTTCTTGCTCTGGTGGCTCTTTGCTTTCGGCTCGTACTACGCGGTGCAGAAACCCATCACGTTGCCCCAGGCCGGCGCGCTGCTGCGGACGGCCTGGAATCTGTTGGCGCCGGCGCTGATCGCCCTGCTGGGGACGGCCCTGGGCTGGCGGTTGCTGCAACTGCTCAAGCTGGGCCTGGGCAGCCGGCTGGAATGTCTCGTCTGGTCGTGCGGCGTCGGGCTGGGCGCGCTGGGGCTGCTCGTCCTGGGGCTGGGCCTGGCCGGCGTATGGGGCGCGCGGCTGCGCCTGCCGGTCTTCATCCTCGCCGGCGTCTATGCCCTGTGTGAGGCCGGCGCGTATCTGCGCCGGCGGCCCATGCGCCGGCTCTTCCGTGGGGCGGCCCTGCCGGCCGGCCTGCGCCTCTACCTGGGCGCGCTGGCTGGCGTCGCCCTGCTCATCGCTCTCGCCCCTCCTCTCGGTTTTGATAGCCTGGTCTATCACCTGACCGGCCCGCGTCTCTATGTGGAAGCGGGCGGCATCGCGCCGGGCCGCGACCTGCTGCACCTGAACTATCCGGCGCTGACCGAGATGCTCTATGCCCTGGCGTTGTCCGTCGCCGGCGAAGGCGCGGCCGCGCCCTTGCACTGGCTGTATGGGCTGTTGGCCGGCGGGGCCGTCTACGCGGTTGGTCGGCGCGCCTTTGGCCGGCGCGCCGGCGCGCTCGGTCTGGCGGTGTGGGCCTCGATGCCGATGGTCTTCGTCCTGGCCGGCTGGGCGTACAACGATCTGGCGCTGGCCTTCTATCAGATCTTGGCGCTGGCGGCGCTCTTGCGCTGGCGCAACGGGAATGACCGGCGCTGGCTGATTCTGGCCGGCATCGGCGCTGGCCTGGCCATGGGCCAAAAGTACACCGCCGCGGTCGGGGCGGCGGCATTGGCGGCGTGGATCGCCTGGGATGTGTGGCGCAACAAGCGGCGGGCGC
>CAIQJD010000765.1 GCA_903872005.1 uncultured bacterium
CGCTTCGACGCCGCTCATGGAAGCCGCCGCGTTCTCGAAGGCGTTGTGAATCCAGGGCACGCGCCAGGCAGTGTAGGGATAGATGGTGGTCGAGACTTCCAGACAGCCGGTGGCGTTCGCCAGGACGACCGGCTCGTCAATCGCCAGGAGGATCTGGCGCACGACAATGCCGGCGCCGCAGCCGGGGCACAGGCGATGTCCGGGCGCCAGGCGATCTTCTTTATACGAAAGCTCTTTCAGAGTCAACTTTGTCGCCATCACTCTGCTCCTTATATGCGTCCAGGCTCAGCGGACGCCCAGATAGGTGACCAGGTTTTCGACCTTGCCCGTTTCCAGAATCTTGTAGAGGTCGGCGAAGACGCTCTCGATTTCGGGCGGGACGATGTCGCGGCCGCCGAGGCCGAAGATGAAGTCCGCAATCGGCATGGCGCCGCCGTAGATGCGCTGGGCCGCCAGGATTTCGAGGAAGAGGGGGCCGCCATTGCCCATCGCGCCGAAGGCGATGGAGCGATCCATCACGCCGACGACCTTGACGTGGCGCAAGGCTGCCGCCAATTCTTCGGCCGGGAAGGGCCGGAAGACGCGCGGCTTGAGCAGGCCCACTTTCTTGCCCTGGGCGCGCAGCTTGTCCACCACGGTGCGGGTGGTGCCGGCCGTGGACGAGAGCACGACGATTGCCACATCGGCGTCTTCCAGGCGATAGGTCTCAAAGAGGCCGTACTTGCGCCCGAAGCGGCGCTCGAAGTCGGCGGCCACTTCCAGGATGACGCGCTTGGCATTGTTCGTGCCTTCGACTTGCTGCCGGCGATGCTCGTAGTAGTAATCGTAGAAGTCCAACGCGCCGTAGGTGACCGGGTTGTTGACTTGCAGCAAGGTGGGGAAGGCCGGCGTATATTCGCCGACGAAGTCCTGCACTTCTTTGTCGTCTAAGGTTTCGACGCGCTCCATGCCGTGGCTGGTGATGAAGCCATCGTGCATGACCATGGTGGGCAGCAGCACGTCATGATGCTCGGCGATCCGCACGGCCTGGATCATGTTGTCATAGTTCTCTTGCGGGTTCTCGCCGAAGATCTGAATCCAGCCGGCGTCGCGCGCGCCCATGGTGTCCGAATGGTCACAGTGGATGTTGATGGGGGCCGAGAGGGCGCGGTTCACATCGAGCATGACGATGGGCAGCCGCAGGCCGGCCGCCACATACAGGATTTCCCACATCAGGGCCAGACCGCACGAAGAGGTGGCGGTCATCACGCGGGCGCCGGCCGCGGCCGCGCCCACGCACGCGCTCATGGCGCTATGCTCGCTCTCCACGGTCACATAGTTCGTCTTCACCAGGCCGTCGGCGACGTATTGGGCGAAGGTCTGCACCGTCGAAGTCTGCGGCGTAATCGGATAAGCGGCAACCACGTCGGGGTTGATCTGGCGCATGGCCTGCGCCGCCGCGGCGTTGCCGTCAATAGCCAGGATTTCTCTCATGATGATATTTCCTCCATAGAATGGCCGAATGATGCGCTCAGCAGTCGGCGGTCGGGGAGCTACTTCTCCTCTTTGGCGAATTTACCCTCTTCGACCATCTCGATACAATCTACAGGGCACTGCTTGGCGCACACGCCGCAACCCTTGCAGTGATCCAGGTCAAAGCCGACCATCTTGGCGTCTTTGACGATGATGCTGGAATCGGGACAGAATATCCAACAGAACAGACAATTGGTGCACTTCGCTTCGTCACGGACGGGGCGAAAGGCGCGCCAACCGCCGGTCTTGTACAGAATTGAGTTGCCGGCCTCCAGAATGAGACCGCCGCGCGGGATGTCCCGCCAGCCTGTTCCCTTCGGCATGATCGTGTTCCTCCTTGAAGTGGTCCGGGTATACGCGGTGTCAGCCGACCTGAACTTCGGCGGCGGCGCGGCGCACGGCGCGCACGTTGGCCTCGACCACGTCTTTACGCATCTTCTTGCCAAAATCCTTCTCGATCTGCTTCGTGACGGTGTCCACGCTGAACATGCCGGTGGCGGCGCACAGCGCGCCCAGCATGGGCGTGTTGGTGATCTCGCGGCCCAGCTCGTCAATGGCGATCTTGCTGGCATTGACGGTGAAGATCTTGCCGTCCTTGAGCTTGAGCTGCCGACGAATCTCGGCCGGCGATTCGGCGGTATTGACGACGACAATGCCGTCTTTTTGCAGCCCTTCGGTCACATCCACGATGGCGAGCAGCGTCGGGTCCAGGACCACCACGACACCCGGCTCCAAAATCTGGCAATGCTCATAGATAGGGCCATCGCTCAGGCGGGTGAAGGCGCGGATGGGCGCGCCCATGCGTTCGGCGCCATAGTCTGGGAAAGCCTGGAAGTAGAGATTCATGCCGACGGCCGTTTCGGCGACCAGCTTGCCGGCTGTGACCGCGCCTTGTCCACCGCGGGCGTGCCAGCGAATTTCGGTCATTTTAGCCATGCTAACGATCCTCCTTCGGATGCTAAACGGATTTCAACGACGATTCCTGCCGGAGCGCCGGCCGGCGGTTCCGGCAGCCTTGCTCATGACACAAGAAAAGAGGGAGAAGCTGCCGCTCTCCCCCTGGTGACTTCTTTCACGAATTGTAGCAGAACTCTCCTGAGATGTCAAAGCCGCGCCCACTATTCACCACGATACTGGCCGCGTTTCGCCAACCGCTCCACTTCGCGTTGGCAATCCAGGCATAGCGTGGCATCGGGCCGGGCCTGCATGCGGGCCCGATCAATCTGTTGCCCACAGCGTTCGCATGACCCGTAAACCCCCAGGTCCACGGCGCGCAGGGCGCGCTCGATGGATTGCAGCTTCCCTTCCAGCGTTTGCACCAGCGCCAGGTTCTTCTCCCGCTCGTGCAGGTCGGGATCGCCTTCCTCGGTATCCACTTTGACTTCGCCGCGCAAGGTTTCGCGCAGGCGCTCCAGGTCATCGGCCAGTTCACGCCGTTCGCGTTCCAAAGCAGAGCGTTCTTTCTTTAAGTCTCGCCCCATAGATGCTCAACGCTCCTCTCTCGCAAAAATGCTACGGCCGGCGGGTTCCGCCTCTCGAATCGCCCCATTTATATCATCATTTCGTCCGCTGGTCAAGTGCCAATTTTCGGGGCCGAATCGGTGGCCGCTGCGCCAGGAATGTTCAGAATGCGCCGGGCGCGAAAGGGGGCGCAGAGAGCCAGGCGCGGCTCTCTGCGCCCCAGGGAATGCGATGTCACGCAGCGGCCGGCTCGGCCGGCGGCAGCGCCACGTCCTGCGCCGGCGCGGCAGGCGGCACCGTGCGGGCCGCGATCTCGCGATAGGCCAGCGTCCAGGCCGATGAGACGAAGGTCTGGAACAATCCACTCAGGAACAGGGTCGGAAGGATGAGCACGATCAGGAAGAGCGGCGCGCCCAGGCCCAGCGCCGCCGGCAGCGAACGGGTGGCGGCCCAGATGGCGAAGCCCGGCCCACCGCCAATCACGCCGGCGATCATCAAGATCACCA
>CAIQJD010000766.1 GCA_903872005.1 uncultured bacterium
CCGCCATCGAGCGCGCCATCGTGGAGCACAAGGACGACGCCGCCTGCGTCCTCATGGAACCGATCAACTACGACTCCGGCTGCATCATCGCCCGGCCGGGATACTTGCAGCTCGTACGCGATCTGACTGCCAAATATGGCATGATCCTGGTGTGGGACGAAGTGCTGACCGCAGCCCGCGTCGCCCCCGGCGGGGCGCAGGAGTACTACGGCATCACCCCCGACCTGGCCGTCATGGGCAAGGCGACGGCCGGCGGCCTGCCCCTCTCCGCCATCGTCGGCAAGCGCGCTGTGATGAGCCACTTCCGCCCCCTGGGCAACGCCGAGCACAGCGGCACCTTCCTGGGCCACCTCATCACCGTGGCCGGCGCGCTGGCGACCATGGAGGAAATCTCGAAACCCGGCGTTCTCGCCGGCCTCTTCGCCCGCGCCGACCAGCTCTTCGCCGGCATCCGCGATATCATCCGGCGCACGGGCGTCAAGGCCCGCCTGCAAGGGCTGGGGCCGCGCTTCACGATCTACTTCGGGCTGGATCCAGACGTGGAGGTGACGAACTGGCGCCAGGCCGCGCCGGCCGACACGCAGATGACCCTGCGCTTCATCAAGGCGGCCATTGACAATGGCGTTTACTTCCATGATTATGGCGGAAAGCCGGCCCACCACGGCTTCTCGACCGCGCACACGCAGGCGGATATTGACCGGGTGTTGGAAGGGATAGATGCGGCGTTCAAGACGCTGAAATAGGCGGAGATGACAAAGCCCCGTGAGGTCGCGGCGACCTCACGGGGCTTCGCGTCCACATAGGGCCACATGGTACCTGAATCTAGCTCACACGCAGAAGCGCCTCCGACTTCTGCCGTCCAAGCCGGCTCTCTGCGCATCATCGTCCGATGTTTGAGTTATCTACGCGCCTACTGGCGCTTGGTCGTCGGCTCCTACATTGCGCTGTTAGCCATCGCCGGCCTGGCGCTCGTCCTGCCCCAGATCATCCGTTGGGGAGTGGATCAAGGCATGGGCGCCGGCAACCTCAGTCTGTTGGGTCAATCCGTGCTGGCGATCCTTGCTTGCAGCCTGGTCAAGGGCGCCCTCACGTTCCAGCAGGGCCGCTGGACAGAGACAGCCTCCCAGGGCGTCGCGTACGACTTACGCAATCAGCTCTACAGCAAGCTCGCGGCCCTCTCCTTTTCTTACCATGATCGGGCACTCATGGGCCAGCTCCTCTCGCGCGCCATCCAGGATGTGGACCGCGTGCGCTTCCTCACCGGCCGCGCCATCCTGCGCCTCGCCGAAGGCAGCGTCCTACTTATTGGCACCGCCATCGTACTGTTCACCATGAACCCACGCTTGACGCTCCTCGCGCTGGCGGCTATGCCAGTGTTGGCTTACCGGGCGCTCCGTTTCAGCCGGCGATTTCGCCCTCTTTCGCTGGCTGTGCAACAGCAGCTTGCGGTCCTCACCACGCGCCTGGAACAGAACTTGCGCGGGGCGCGCGTGGTCAAAGCGTTCGCCCAAGAAGACGCGGAGATCGCCCGCTTTGCGTGCGAGAACAAGCGTTGGTTCGAGATCTCCGCCCGCTCCGCCCGGCTCGAGTCCGTTCAACTGCCCATCCTCGACTTGATCGCCAACCTGGGTATTGTCGTCATTATCTGGTATGGCGGCCGGCTGGTCATCCAAGGCCAGCTCACCCTGGGCGAGATGGTTGCCTTCACCACCTACCTCAGCCAGCTCTTCCTACCGGTGCGACGCCTGGGCATGATCTTGCCGGCTGTTGCCATGGCATCCACGGCCGGCGAGCGCGTCTTCGAAATCCTCGACGCTGTCTCCGAAGTGCGCGATGCTCCCGATGCCCAGACCCTGCCGGCTATCGCCGGCCACGTGCACTTTGAGCGCGTCAGCTTCGGCTACACCCAACAATATCGCGTGTTGGAGGACATCTCATTCGAGGCGCGCCCCGGCCAGATGATCGCGTTGCTCGGCCCCACCGGCTCCGGCAAATCCTCCATTACCAACCTCATACCCCGATTTTACGACGCCACCGGCGGACGCATCACGGTAGATGGCTACGATATCACATCCGTGACCCTCAGTTCGCTGCGAGACCAGATCGGCATCGTGCTGCAAGAACCTATCCTCTTCGCGACCTCGCTCAGCGAGAATATCGCCTTCGGCCGGCCGGGCGCAACGGAAGCGGAGATCATCGCCGCCGCCAAAGCCGCTCAGGCCCATGACTTCATCATGGCTACGCCTCACGGCTATAACACGCCGATCGGAGAGCGCGGCGTTACCCTTTCCGGCGGACAGAAGCAACGCATCACCATCGCCCGCGTCTTGTTGAAAGACCCGCGTATCCTCATCCTCGACGATGCGACTTCCAGCGTTGACGTCGAGACCGAATGGCTCATCCAGTTGGCGCTGGAGCAGCTCATGCATGGGCGCACATCGTTTGTGATTGCCCACCGGCTCAGTACCGTACACAAGGCCGACCTGATCCTGGTGCTGGACAAGGGACGCATTGTCGCCCGGGGCGCGCACGCCGAACTGCTGCGTACCAGTCCAATCTATTCCGAGATCTACTATCGCCAGTTGCAGCCGCAAGGGGAAAACCGGCCGGCCCCGGCCGAGGACGCAACGCGATGAGCTTTTCGATTGGAGCGGCCGGCCCGCGCATGGGCCCCGGCGGGGCGCTGGAGAGCTACGGCGAGCGGACCGAATCGGTCGGGCTGAATTGGCGCACGCTGCTGCGGCTCCTCGGGTTCGTGCGGCCGCAACGCGCCCGGCTGCTGGCGGCCCTGGCGCTGATGCTGGTAACCACCGCATTGTCGTTGGCGACGCCCTACCTGGTGAAAACCGCCATTGACGTCCATATCGCGGTCGGCGATGTCGCCGGCCTCAGAGGGGTGGCCTTGCTCATCGCCGGCGCTTTCATAGGGAGCTACTTCAGCGGGGCCGCACAGCGCCGGCTCCTGTCCTGGGTCGGGCTGAAAGTGCTCGCAGACTTGCGCGCCGACCTCTTCGCCCACTTGCAGCGGCTCTCATTGGAGTACCATGACCGCCACATCATTGGTGTCACCATCTCGCGCGTCATCAATGATGTGGGCGTCATCAACGATCTACTCTCACAGGGCATTGTGACCTTGATCGGCGACAGCTTCTTGTTGCTGGGCATCGTGATCGTCATGTTGTCCATCAATGCGCGCCTGGCATTGCTGGCTTTCGCGGTGATTCCGTTCATGATCCTGGCGACGTACCTCTTTGGCCGGCGCGCTCAGATTGCCTTTCGCCAGACCCGCGCCGGCCTGGCCGCCGTGGTCGGCGACCTGGCCGAAGACCTCTCCGGCATGCGTATCATTCAATCTTTCGTCCAGGAAAACGCCTCCCGTGAGCGATTCGAGCGGGTCAATCGCGTCAATCGGGACGCCCTGATCTCGGCCATGTCCCTATCGTTCATCTTCCTGCCGGCCGTGGAGATCCTCAGCATGGCAGCCACCGCGGCGGTGCTCTGGTTTGGCGGCTCCATGGTCGCGCGTGACGCACTGACCATCGGCGTCGTCGTCGCCTTCCTGGCCTATGTCTCCAAGTTCTTCGAACCGATCCTCGAATTGAGCCAGCTCTTCACGACCCTGCAAACGGCCATGGCCGGCGGCGAGCGCGTCCTGGCCCTGCTCGACACGGAGCCGGCCGTCCGTGATCGCCCCGATGCCTGCGACATACCACCCATCCGGGGCGAGGTGACCCTGGATCACGTCACCTTCACCTATCGCGATGACGTGGAGGTCTTGAAAAATGTCAGCCTGCGCATCGCGCCCGGCCAGACCGTGGCCCTGGTAGGCCCCACCGGCGCCGGCAAGACATCCATCGCCAATCTGGTGGCCCGCTTCTACGACGTGGCGGATGGGGCCGTGCGTATAGATGGCTGCGACGTGCGCGAAGTGCGCCAACACTCGCTGCGCGCCCAGATGGGCCTGGTGCCTCAAGACCCCTTCCTCTTCCCCGGCGGCATCGCCGAGAACATCGCCTTCGGCCGGCCGGATGCCACCGCCGGCCAGATTGAGGCCGCCGCGCGCCTGGCTTATGCCCATGATTTCATCGTCGCCCTGCCCGACGGCTATCAGACGCAGATCCTTGAAGGCGGCGTGAACCTCTCGGTCGGGCAGCGTCAGCTCATCTGCATCGCCCGGGCCGCGCTGGCCGATCCACGCATCTTGATCCTGGATGAAGCCACCGCCAGCGTGGATACCGTCACCGAAGGGTTGATCCAGGCTGCCATTGAGCGCCTCTTGCAGGATCGCACCGCCATCATCATCGCCCACCGGCTGAGCACCATCCGGGACGCTGACCTGATCTGCGTCGTGGATGGGGGCCGCATTATTGAGCAGGGCCGGCATGCCGAACTGTTGGCTGCCGGCGGCGCCTACTGCAATCTCTACGAACGCAGCTATGCTCGCTGGGCCGCCGCGCCACGCGCAGACCCTTGAGATCTCGGAGACCTCAAGGGTCTTTCGACCGCTACAACTTCCCCGCATCCCGCAGCCGGTACAACTGCGACCGGCGCTCCGGCAGCGGCAGCGCCACCCGACCATTGCCGCGCAGCTCCGACTCGTACACGGCCATGCACATCTCCACCGACACCACGCCATCCGCGCCGGTCGAGCTGGGCGTCCCCTGCCCCATCTCCAGGATCTGCGTCAGCTCTTGCAGCGCCCACAACACCGGCCGCGCCGGCGGACAATCGGGATAAGGATAGTCCGGGAATGGCTGCTCGACCAATCCCCACCAATCAATCAAGGGATCCGGCTCACGCCGGCGCAGTTCCAGGGGCCGACTCCCGAAGAGCCGGTGGCCGCGATCCGTCAAGACCATCAGCCCCTCGGAGCCTTGCAGCTCCAGCTCGAAGCGCAGATAGCGCGTCAGCTCGTTGGTCAGCGCCGTGCCGCAGACGCCGCCGGCGAACTCGAAGATCGCCCGCGCGTCATCCTCCACGCGGAAGGGCTGCCGGCGCTTGCGCGCCGCGCCCATAGCATGGGTGGCGTCGCCGGCGAAATAGCGGAACAGATCGAAGAGATGCACGGCGTCGTGCAGCATCGGCCCTTCTTCGTCGGCCGTCCAGGCCGGATAGGGCTTGCCGCCCTGGCACACGCCATGCATTGAGATCAACTCCCCGATGGCCCCCTGCTGCAACAGCTCTTTGGCCTTGCGATAGCTCGGATACCAGCGCCGTGAATGGTGCACCGACAGGATCACGCCATGCCGGCGACAGGCTGCCACGATGGCGTCGGCGTCTTCCAGATGCAGCGCCATCGGCTTCTCGCAGAAGATCGCCCGGACGCCGGCGGCGCAGGCCGCCTCGACAATGCCGCGATGCAGGCCGGGATGCGTGGCAATGGAGACGATGTCCAACCGTTCCCGGGCGATCATCTCCCGATAATCCAGATAGAGCGCCGAGACGCCCCAGCGCCGGCCGAACATCTCCAGATGCTCGCGGCCGCCGCTGGCCCCGGCGACCAGCTTGATTTGCGGGATCATGGACAGCCCGCCGGCATGCGACAATGGGATCGGCGGGTCGTCCTCCATATCCCACAGCGACCCGATCCGCCCACACCCCACCAGGCCGGCGCGATAGGTTGCCATCTGTCTGCTGCTCCTTTCGATGGTGTATCCGGCTGCCGCGCGAGGATGCGGCGCGCCTTGGCTCAAAAAGGATACGTTCCCAGCCGGCGCGCCTCGGCAAAGTAGAAGTCCACTGCGGCGCGCTGCGCGTTGGGCGGCATGATCGGCGTGCCGGCAATGAAAGCCCCCTGCCGGCCAGCGCCGGCCAACTGCCGCGCCAACTCCTCCGTCAGTCCGCGGCGGTTGAACTGACAGTAGTCGTCTTCGAAGCCGAAGCCGAAGAGGCAGAAGCGCTCCCCTACCCGCTTACGAATCTCGACCGGGTCAATGTCATACCCCTTACGGCCCTGCTCCAATACCAGCGCGTCCATGGGAAGCTGCATAACCTGATCGAGGATCGGCATCAGATCGCCCAGGAACCAGTTGAGGACGAAGAGGCCGGCCTCTTTGGCCGCCTGACACACCTGCTTTTCGTAGGGAAAGACCAGCTCGCGGTAGTCTCGCGGCGAAATGGTATCCGCGCCGGTATAGTAGCATGTGAACCACGTGGACTGCCCGCCAGCGCGTGCCGCCTGGGCGATCAGCGCGCACTCGTTGGCCGCCCCTCGCGCCAACAGATCGCGGAACAGATGGCGATCCGTCGCCATCGTGACCAGACCTTCCTCGAAGCCTCCGCAGACGCTCAGGGCGCGCACCATGGGCGAACCCGTCTGGAAACTGAAATGATGATCGGGGTACTTCTTCACCAGCCGGCGCAGCGGCAAGAGTCGCCCATCCAGTTCCGCCGCAGCCGGCGGGCCAAGAGGCAATTCCCGGTCAATGTCGGCCGAACACTGTATCTTGGAGACGCCGCTGTTGTTCGGCAGCCGGCCATCAACGCCGACCCGAATCCCTTCGGGCAGGAGCCGGTATTGCTCACCCGTCTCCAGTTCTGTCACCAACCAGTAGCGCTCCAGTTTCTCGACGCGGTGTTTCTCGCGCCAATCCAAAGCGACGCCGCGATGGACGAAGAAGCCGTCCACCTCGTGGAGCAGGAAGCTCTGCTCCACGTAGCCGGCGAA
>CAIQJD010000767.1 GCA_903872005.1 uncultured bacterium
GGCGACCCGCGCCGCGCCGAAGAAATCGGTCGCCTGTAACATTTCCCGCGCCGCGCGGGACAATGCTTCCGAGAAGGCCAGCGCCTTGTGGGTTTCCTGGATGCCGCGCGCGAGGGCTTCGCCGACGCGGATATGCTCGGTGACATCATAGGTGAATTCGGTGGTACCGATGATCTGACCGCCGGCCCAGATAGGGTGCAGGGAAATCTCGAAATCGCGCGTCTGCCCTCCGATGTCCCAGGTGAAGACCTCTCGGCGGTGTTCGCCGGCCAGCGCCCGGTTGAAGAGATCCTCCCAATAGGCGCGCTTGTCGGCCGGCTGATAGTCCAGGGTGCAGAGGCCGAGGCGCGCCTCGACGCCGTAGAGGCTTCGCGCCATCTGGGCGAAGCCGGCATTGAAAGCGACTACCCGATGCTGGCGGTCGCGCGAGACGATGCTGGCGTCGGAGATGTTGGCGAGGAGGTTGGCCTGCACGCGCCCATGTTCCTCGGCGCGCCGCGCCCGCAGATAGGCGCGCAGCGTGCTCGCCAATACCGCGCCGTCTATCGGCCAGGTCAGGTAGCCATCCGCGCCGCCCTCCAGGCCGGCGACCATGGACGCATCATCACGGCGCGCCGCCGAGAGATAGACGACCGGGATGCCGGCCAGGTCGGGGTCGGCTTTGAGCCGCCGGCAGACCTCGAACCCATCCATGTCGGGCATTTTGACGTCGAGGAGGATCAGGTCTGGCCCCTGGCGCGCCAGGCGTAGCGCCTCTTCGCCGTCGCCGGCTTCCAATGTCTGGAAGCCGGCGCGCTGCAAGAGGGAGCTGATGGCGCGACGCGAAAGGGCTTCATCATTGACGTTCAGAATGGTGTTCTGGTTCGTCTCTGGCATATTTTCGCTCCTCGCGAGGGCCGCTTATCCGAGAGACCACTCAGCGCTTCACGTAAACCTTCCAGGGGCCTATCTGCTCGGGGATATAGCGCGCGTCGAGCCATGCCTGGAACTCCTGAGCGTGGATGCCGGCGATATGCTCCACCGGGATGATGTGCGGGTCCCAAGCTTCGATCTGCCCCAGCCAGCCGGCAAATCCACCCGGCATGCGGCTTTCCTGGACGTCGAAGACATAGCTTAAGTTCATGTAGGGCGTCGGGCTGACCGTGTGGGTCAGCGCCAGGACTTGCGGGACGCCGCGGGCGAAGACGCGCAGCCCCGGCCCAAAGCGCGCCATGATCTGCGCCGCGCCTTTCATCTGGTATTCCAGACCCCAGTCGCGCCGGGCGCGGTTCTGCAGCGCCGCCAATCCCAGCAGGATCAGGCATACGCCGGCGATCAGGGCGATGCGCCAGAACCGGCCGGCGACGGCCCGCTCCAGCCGGCGCAAGCCGCCATCCAGCAGCCAGGCCAATCCCAGGGCCACAAAAGGCAGGAAGATGAAGAAATCGGGCGCGCCCTGAAAGTCCTTGAGCGACCAGAGGATCGGGGCCGGCAGGAGAAGGAGCAAGGGAGCGAAGGGGTCGCCGGCCAGATCGCGCCAGGCGCGATAGCCGCGTATCCGCCAAACGTAGATGCCAGCCATCCCCGCCAGGCCGATGATGATGGGGAACATCATGGTCTGGTATTTGGAGAAGATCATGCGCGCCGGCCCCAGGAAATGCTCGACCAGCGAGATCTCGCCGCGATCCAGGTAGAGGACGTTGAACATGATGCTGTTTTCCAGCAGGGTTTGCAGGGCGCGGCGCTCGATGAAATAGGCGACGACGGCCGCGACCGGCAGCGCCCCGCCGGCCAGGGTCAGGAGGGCGGCGCGCCGGCGCTCGGCGCGGGGGGCCAGGAGCGCCAGGAGGAACGTGACGGCCGGCAAGACGGCCGTCGGTTGCCAGGTGAGGGCCGCGAGCGCCCCGCACAGGCCGGCCCAGAACCAGCGCCGCGTGCTGGTCAGGTAGAGGCCCAGCGTCAGGAAGAGCATCATGGGAAGTTTCGGCTCCGGGCCGGCCGTCGCCCCGAAGGTGAAGGGGTAGAAGCCCAGGAAGATCAAGGCGGCCAGGAGGCCGGCGCGCCGCGAAGCCAGCAGATGCTCCACCAACAGGGCCAGGACGGCGACCATGCAGCAGGCCAGGAAGCAGAACAGATAGCGCACGCCGAAGACGTCTTCCAGACCCAGGAGCCGGCCCAGGGCGACGCCGGCGGCGCTGACCAGCACCGGCATGGGGCCTTTGTGGGTGAAGATGCTCTGATAGGGCGGGACGCCGCGCAGGACTTGCTGGCCGGCGTAGAGGTAGCCGCCCGCATCGCGGATGAGGGTGTTGCGGAAGCCGGCCGTCGGATAGATCAGGGCCGCCAGGACGAAGGCCAGCGCCGCCATGAGGAGCCGGCGCTGCGGGAGGGAGAGTGCCAAAGCCATTCCTCCGTCAGAAGATGCAAGTTTACGTTAATTATAGCACAATTAGACGAAAAGTGCGCACTCAACTTGGCCGGCACGCGCACCATTTTGGGGGCCATTGGAGCTGAAAGCCCCATCCCGCGTGGTCTTACCTTCTCTGGCGGCCAGGGTCATTCCAATTTCCGATTCTCTGTGTTCTCTGCGTCTCAGGGTGGGGCCATGGGCTAATTCTGCAATCGCCCTGTCGCGGCGCGATGCGCTTGTCCTCCCCTTCGTTCTTGTGGTATACTCTCTTTGGGCGGCGCAATCCGTCGCATGGGGGCGCAAATACTCGCGGCCGGCGCGCGCCGGCGCGAAGCGGAGAGTGACTCAGCATGGGGACAACGAAGATCGCGATAATCGGCGCCGGGCCGGGCGGCTATGTGGCCGCACTGCGGGCGCGGCAATTGGGCGCGGCGGTCACGCTGATTGAGCGCGAGAAGATCGGCGGCGTCTGCCTGAACTGGGGCTGCGTCCCCACGAAGACGCTGCTCCGCACGGCCGAAGTCCTGGAGCTGGCCCGCGCGGCCAGCAAATTCGGCGTGCGCGTGGCCGGCGCCGAGGTAGACTGGCCGGCGGCCATCGGCCGCAAGGATCAGGTGGTCAAGCAACTGGTCGGCGGCGTGGAAGTGCTGCTGCGTAAAGCCGGCGTCGAGGTGGTCAAGGGCGCGGCGCATTTCCGCAGCGCCAATGCCCTGGCCGTCGTCGCCAACGGGGCCGAAACCGAGGTGCGCGCGGACCATATCGTCATCGCCGCCGGCTCCGTCGCCGTCAAGCTGCCCATCCCCGGCCTCGACCTGCCGCAAGTCATCAGCAGCGACGGGGCTTTGTCTCTGCCGGCGCTGCCCAAGCGCATGCTCATCCTCGGCGGCGGGGCCATCGGCGTCGAGTTCGCCAGCCTCTTCCGCGCCTGTGGCGTGGAAGTGACCCTGGTGGAAGTGCTGCCGCGCCTGATTCCGGCGGCCGACGCCGACATCGGGAATGGCCTGGCCTGGTCGTTGGCCGAGCGTGGCATTAAGGTACACACCAGTTCCAGGCTGCTCAAAGTGACGCCGGCCGGCGGCGATGAAGTCGTCTGCCACGTCGAGGGGCCAGGGGGCGCGTTCCAGGTCCCGGTGGATAAGGCGCTGGTCGCTGTAGGCCGGCGGCCCAACGTCGAAGGGCTGCGCCTGGACGCCGTGGGGGTGCGCTACTCGCCCAAGGGCATCGTGGTGGACGAGCGGATGCGTACCAGCGTCGCCGGCATCTACGCCATTGGCGATGCGGTGGGCGGCATGATGCTGGCCCATGTCGCCTCGCATCAGGGCGTCGTGGCCGTAGAGAACGCC
>CAIQJD010000768.1 GCA_903872005.1 uncultured bacterium
CTATACGGCCTCGCTGTTGGCCGGCGCGAAGGCGGCCGCCGGCAACGGGCGCATCGCCCAGGACCAGGCCAAGACCTTCACGGTGGTCTCACTGCCGTCGGTGACGCGCACGCGGCCGGCCAGCGGGGCGACCAACGTGGACATTGACGGGGGCGTCGAATTCTGGTTCGCCGCGCCGCTGGACGAGAAGACCATCGCCGCCAATCTGACCATCTTGCCCAAGCCGACTAATGTCTACACCTATTACGCCGAATACGAGTCGCGCCTCTGGATATCCTTCGACCGTGAGCCGCAGAAGGACTATACCATCACGCTGGGCGGCAAGATCGCGGACCCCTATGGCAACACGCTGGGCAAAGACACGGTGTTGCGCTTCCGCACCGGCGATTTCTCCTCCTCCATCTCGCTCAACACGCCGGGGGTGATCGGAGCGTACAGCACCTACACCGAGACGCGGCTCACCGTGGATCACATCAACGTCTCCAGCCTGACCTGGTCGCTCTATCGCATGCCGGCCGAGACGCTGACGAAGTTGGGCAATGATCCGTGGAGCCTGCGGAATTACACGCCGGCCGATAAAGACTTGGTGCGCCAGCAGACGGTGGGGCTGAAGACGGCGCGCAACGTCACCGGGCTGCAAAGCCTGGCCCTGAGCGATCAACGCGGCAAGTCCTTGCCGGCCGGCGTCTACTTCCTGACCGTCACGGCGCCGGAGATCAGCCGCACCAGCGCCGACTGGCGACCGCCTTCGCACGTCCTGGTCGTCTCGCCTTACAATATGACGCTCAAAGCCGGCACTTATGAGGCGCTGGTGTGGGTGACGGACCTGGCCAGCGGCAAGCCGGCGCGGGGCGTCCCGATCCGCCTGTTGGATGGCGACGGGAACCAGCTCGGCGCCGGCGCCACCGACGCCAACGGCGTCCTGCGCGTGGCCCTGCCGGAGCGCAGCCTGTACAGCGCGCTGACGGCCCTGGCCGGCGCGCCGGGCGACAACTTCGGCGCGGTCAACAACTACTGGAACGAGGGCATTACCCCCTGGGACTTCGGCCTCAACTGGGGCGCGTATCGCAGCCAGTATGCCGGCTATCTCTATACCGACCGGCCCATCTACCGCCCCGGCCAGAGCGTCCACTTCAAGGGCATCATCCGCAAGGATGACGACGCGCGTTACACGCTCCCGGCCGGCCTGAAATCGGTCAACGTCGGCGTATGGGATGGCGAAGGGAACCAGATTTACACCGACACGCTCCCCGTGAGCCAGATGGGCGCCATTGAAGGGGTGATGGAGCTTTCCGAGGCCGCGCCGCTGGGCTTCTATCGCGTGGAAGCCGCGGTGGAGGACTGGTCCTTCCAGGCCGGCTTCCAGTTGGCCGAGTACCGCAAGCCGGAATTCGAAGTGACGGTGAAGACCAATGCTACGGACTACTTGCCCGGCGATTTCATCAGCGTCACCGTGCAGGCCAACTACTACTTCGGCGGCGCGGTGCGCGATGCTCGGGTCGCATGGAACCTGTTGCGCCGCGACTTCTGGTTCAACTATACCGGCGAAGGGTCGTATGACTTCTCCGACTCCGACTGGTGGCTCGATCCCCGTGAAGCCGGCCCCACCAGCGAGCGCCTTGCCAATCAGGTCGGCAAGACCGACGCGCAGGGGCAGTTCACCTTCCGCGTGCCGGCCGACATCGCTCGCCAAAAGGTTAGCCAGACCTTCACCATGGACGTTTCCGTCACCGATGTCAACGACCAGGAAGTCGCCGCGCGGAGCGATGTGATCGTCCACAAGGGCGCGTACTACATCGGCCTGCGCCCCAAGCAGTACGTGACCAACGTGGGCAGCGCCGCCAATGTCGAGATCATCACCGTCAACAAAGATTCGCAGCCGGTAGCCAGCCAGACGCTGCAGGTCGTCGCTTCGTCCACGCGCTGGGACAGCGTGCAGGAGAAGGGCGCCGACGGCCGGCTCTATTGGGTCAGCAAGATCCTGGAGACGCCGGTCGTCACCAGGACCGTGACCACCGACGCGAAGGGTCTGGCGACCTTCAGTTTCACGCCCGAAGCCGGCGGAACCTATCGCGTGCGCGCCATTGGCCGCGACGCCAAAGAGAACGAGATTCGTTCTTCCACCTTCGTCTGGGTCAGCGGCCGGCAGGGCGAATTCGTCAGTTGGCGGCGCGAGAACAACAACCGCATAGACCTGGTCGCCGACCGCAAGGAGTACAAGCCCGGCGATACGGCCGAAATCTTGATCCCCTCGCCCTACCAGGGGGAAGTCCAGGCGCTCATCACCGTGGAGCGGGGCCATCTGCTGGATGTGAAGACCGTGACCCTGCGCTCCAATAGCGAGCGCGTCCAGATACCGATCACCGAAGAGTTCGTGCCCAATGTCTTCGTTTCGGTGGTCATCTTTAAGGGCATAGATGCCAGCGAGCCGGCCGGCTCGCTGCGCGTCGGCTACATCAAGCTGCCGGTCTCTTCGGAGAGCAAGAAGCTCAAGGTGGAGATCAGCAGCGACAAACAGACCTACCAGCCCGGCCAGTCGGCCACGTTCAAGATTCGGGCCACGGACTGGACCGGCAAGCCGGCGCAGGCCGAATTCTCCCTGAGCCTGGTGGACCTGGCCGTCCTGGCGCTGGGCGGCGCCGGCCAGGGCGATATGTTCAAGACCTTCTGGAATGAGCGCGGCGTCGGCTTCTATACGTCGGCCTCCCTGGTCGTCTCCGTGGACCGCATGACCAAGGCCATCGAGACCGAACGCGCCGGCGCGAAGGGCGGCGGTGGGGGCGGCGGCATGGGCGATTCCTACGTGCGCCGCGACTTCGCTGACACGGCCTACTGGAACCCGGTGGTCGTGACCGACCAGAAGGGCGAAGCGACCGTCACGGTCACGCTGCCCGACAACCTGACCACCTGGCGCATGCAGGCGCGCGGCCTGACCGCAACGACCCAGTTGGGCGAAGACACCCAGGACATCGTGAGCAACAAGCTCCTGATGGTACGGCCGGCGCTGCCGCGCTTCTTCGTCAGCGGCGACCAGGGGCAAATCGCTGCCATCGTCCACAACAACAGCGATAACGAGATCGAGGCCAGCGTGAGCATGGCGGTCGCCGGCCTGGACACGAAAGACCCCCTGGAGCAGAAGGCCAAGATCGCGGCCCATGACCTGGCCCGGTTCGCCTGGAACGTGACGGCGCGCAACGCCGAACAGGCGACGGTGCGCTTCTCGGCCCAGGGCGGCGGCCTCTCCGACGCCGTCGAGATGAAGCTGCCCATGTATCACCCCTCGACGCCAGAGACGGTCGCCACGGCCGGCCAACTGGACGCCGCCGGCCAGCAAACCGAGACCATCATCCTGCCCGAAGTGCTGGATGCAGCGCGCGGCGACCTGACGGTCACGCTGGCCCCCAGTCTGGCGGCCGGCATGCGCGACGGCCTGGACTACCTGGAGCATTACCCCTACGAGTGCATCGAGCAGACCGTCAGCCGCTTCCTGCCCAACGTCCTGACCTATCGGGCGATGAAGCAGTTGGGCGTGCAGAACAAAGACCTGGAGACGCGCTTGCCGCAGATGGTGGGCGTGGCGCTACAGCGCATCTACGCCGGCCAGCACTTCGATGGCGGCTGGGGCTGGTGGATCAGCGACGATTCGGACGATTACCTGACCGCCTACGTGCTGTACGGTTTGAGCGAGGCGCAGAAGGCCGGCTTCCTGGTGGACAAGCGCGTCATGCAGAACGCGGCCTCCTACCTGAGCGATCACCTACCCGGCCTCAAGCCGACGACCACGACCTGGGAGCTGAACCGCGAGGTCTTCAAGCTTTATGCCCTGGCGGACTATGCCAGCATCGCCGGCGCCAAGGTGCAGTCGCTCAGCCGCGCCGTGCAGCTCTACGAGCAGCGCGACAGGCTGGGCCTGTGGGCGCAGGGCCTGCTGGGCCTCTCCTTCGCCCTGCTGGACCCGAAAGAGAAGAGCCGCATTGACACGCTCATCAGCAATC
>CAIQJD010000769.1 GCA_903872005.1 uncultured bacterium
GCCGCAGCCGGCCTTCGGCGGCATTCATGAGATCAGTGTTCACCGGTGACCTCCAGGTCCAGCTCAGCGAAGAAGGCTTGCATGAAGGCGCGCCGGCCCTCGGCGATGCGGCGGGCCGCCGGCGTATACAGCCGCTCGGACAGGCGCGACAGTTTGTAGACGTACTCATGCACCGGCGTATGCTCGCTGGCCGGGATAGCGCGGATGTCCGGATAGTCGGCCGGCGAGACTGCCGCCCAAAGGCGCTGCCCATCTTCGCCGGCGATGGCGTAGGCGCGGGCGACGCCGAACGCGCCGATGGCGTCCAGCTTGTCGGCATCGGAGAGGACGCGCGCTTCCAGGGTCGCCGGCTGCGCGTTGCCGCGGAAGCGGTGCGCGGCGATGGCGTGGGCAACGGCGTCAATCACGTCGGCCGGCGCGCCGGCGAGGACTTCGCGGGCGCGCACTGCGCCGAGGACCGCGTGGTTGCCGGCCTGGCCGCGCGCCACATCATGCAGCAGCGTCGCGGCGCGGACAATTTGCAGGTCAGCGCCTTCTGCTGCGCCGATGCGCTCGGCCAGCTTCAGCACGCGCAGGACGTGCTCGAACCCATGCGCCGATCCGTCTTGCCGGTAGAGCGCGCGGGCCTGTTCGATAGTGATGAGGGGGGACGTGGAGTGAGATGGCATCTTGCTTTCTATGGGTTCTTCGTCGCCTTTTGATTCGCCCGTGTCATTCTCGTTACGCTGGCATTATACCCCCAATGAAAGGCCGGCACAATTGGCAACATCTCCAGGGCATCTCGTTGTGACAGGGGCATAGGCGCAGAGGGCTGATGGGTCACGTTTTCTCGAATGCACCTCGTTCTGGCGAGGTTGCCAGGATTGCCTCCCTGATGGCGCTCAGCGTCTGGGGGAGATGGTTCAGGATGTCGTCGTTGGCAAGACGCAAAATGCGATAGCCTTGACTTTTCAGGAAAGATTGACGTGACGCATCTTGTTGGGGTGTGAACTGGTGGATAGGGCCGTCCACTTCAATAATCAGCCGATCCTCGGCATCGTAGAAATCTACGATGAAGCGGTCTATGGCATGTTGCCGGCGGAATTTGCGGCCCAGGAGTTGGCGGTTGCGAAGAGCCTGCCAGAGGCAGTCTTCGGCCGGCGTGGGGTCATGGCGCATCTCGCGGGCAATGGGTTTGAGTTCGCGTCAGAGGTGTGGCGGGGTGCGCCAGGGGGTGAGGTCTGTCCGGCCGCCATTCCACCGCCCTCTGAAACCCGGCCGCCACATACGCCTCCACCTCCATCCGCATCAACGCGCACCCCGGCGCGGCGACGAACTCGGCCAGATGCGGCTGCTTGCTCAGATAGAGCTGCTCTGCCTCCTCCCGCGCCGCGCCGGCCGTCTCGGCGACCCGCCCCAGGGCCGTGACCGAAATGGCGCCCTGAATATCGGCCGGCCGGTTGGCGCGGTCGTCAATGTGCATGGCCGCTTCGGGATGCGCTATCAGATTGGCGTACTTGCGCGTGGCGCGCGGCGTGGCGAAATAGAGATAGCGCAAATCCTCGCTGGCGACGAAGGCGACCAGACTGGTATAGGGCCGGCCGGCGCCCTCCGTTGCCAGAACGCCCAGATATTGCGCCGCGCAGAGCCGGCGCAACAGCGCGGCAGTCGTTTCGGGATCATCAGTCATGGCGTCAGTCGCCTCCGCGCATCGGCCGGCTCATCCTTCCGTCGGCCGGGTATCCTCGGCCATCTGATACGAGTCCCAGAAGTAGGTCTGCTCAGCAGCCTCGTCTTCAGGATTGTTCATCGCCCGCTGAATATCTGGCGGCATCGGCGGGCAATCAATCAGATACAGCCCCTTGCCCTTGTGCGGCGCGACGCACGGCCCCATCAGGATATTGCGCCGGCCGGGGATCGGCGCGGCGCCCTTGCCCACAATGAAGGCAATATCCCCCTTCTGCGCCAGGGCCTCCTTGCCCGTCTGCGTGAAGATTTCGCCCAGGCGATTCAGGCAACCGCTGCACGCGTCGCCGACCACGATCTCGATATTGTCCAGCTCCGCGGCGATCTTGAAGGGATCAGCCGGCAACAGGAAGGGGATAGACAGCTCGTCAATCTTCTCTCCCAGGACTTCGATGCGCGCCAGATCAATCTCGCCGGCGCCCAGCTCGTGCGCCAGGCGGATATGGTCAATCTTGTATGGATCGGCCTGCATGAGATAGCAACAGACCGCATCGGTCGCCACCGGATCGCCGCCGGCCACGACCAGGCCGGTGGGGCGCAGGCCGCCGCCGGTGACCCAGTTGTCGCTGGCGATGATCCCATCCACCACCGTCAGGCGCGGCGGGCAAACGCTGGCCAGGTCAGCGATGCCCTGCGACAGATTGCGCTGATGGAAGGCGCGCTTTTCGGCCGCCGGCAACACGCCCTTCATGTTCTTCAGCGTCACCGTGACGGCGGTGAGGTTATGCGACTTGAGCACTGGCACAGAGATGATCAAGTCAGCGTCCAGGGCGATGGTCGAGATCCGTAGCTCCTTGAACTCTCCGCCTTTGGGTACCGGGATCGTGCGATAGCCGGCGGCGCGCAAATCCACCAGTTGCGCGCCGGCGCGCTGGGCGACCTCTTCGGCCTTGAAGCCGTCATACACCTTCTTGACCAGGCGGTTGACGGCCGGGTCTTCGCCGATGAGGACGCGACAGCCCTGCTGGACGAAGAGCCGCGCCGTCTCGACGACGACGCGGCGGTCGGTCGTGCCATAGAACATGTGCGCCGGCTCGCGCGGGTTCTGCGACGGCCAGCACCACCAGTTAGGCTTGACCAGGACGGTCTGGCCGGCTCTGGCAAAAGCGGCCGGCCCGCCCAGCATTTCGACCGCGGCGCGCACCGCGGCGTAGACTTCGTCGTCGAAGGGTTTCTCAGGAACTTTCACGATGCTGACTTGGGACATTTACGCGGGTCTCCTTTGGGGAGTGTTCTGCAACTGTGGATGCACTACGCCAATACTTTCTCTTCGTCAATGACTGTTGCGGCGTACTGTAGGGCGACTTGCACCATCTCCTGGCTGAGTTCAGGGTACGCTTGCAGAATTTGGTGCAGAGTATAGCCGCCGGCCACCATGCCCAGTATGTTCTTCACCATAATGCGCGTGCCACGCAACACCGGCTTGCCGGCGCAAATGGTGGGATCAACAACAATCCAATCATTTATGATCTGTACTGCTCCTGTCGCTATCAGGCTATCCGACGACGCCACGTCTCTGCGGGTCACACGACACAGGCGTTGCCCGACCGTCACAACGCATCAGACGCGCCGCGCACATCATCCATTACGGCCTCATCCTTGGCCGGTAAAGCGCAAGAACTCTCCGCCCAACACCAACGCCGCGTCGCGGGCGATCTCCTCTTCTGTCGGACGCCAGCCTTCGGCCAGCAGATAACCGTACTTCTCGGCCAACACGCCGGCGATGATCTGCCGTGAATGCGGCCACTTGTACGCCAACTGATCCAGGATGCGCGCATCCGAATGTTGCAGCGTCACGCTCGTCCCCAGCATCTCCACCCGCTCGCGGCTGATTTCTTCAATGATGCTGGGGTTGTTGTTGAACCACCAGCAGCCGAAGACGTGCAGATTGCGGAACTTGCGCGCCAACACCACGGCCGCGTGCTGATTCTCGCGCGCCAGGACGGTGAGGAGGAACTTGTTGTCGGGATAGGCGCGGCAGAGCGCCTCCACGGCGCTCAGGTCGCAGCGCCCCAGCCCATCGCCGGCCGGCCCCAGGGCCGGCGCCACGCCGCGCTTGACGCCGATCATCATGGCGAAGGGGATGCCCAGGGCGCGGCAGGCCGGCAAGA
>CAIQJD010000770.1 GCA_903872005.1 uncultured bacterium
GATGGCCGGCAAGCGCCAACCAGCGCGCTGAATGGCCTCGGCTCGGCCCGCCCCATGCCGCCGCTCCTGGCGGTTGTGCCATACGCCATCCTCATCGCCATCGTTTGCAGCGCGGAACTGATTGAGCCGCTGCACCGTGTGCTGAATAGCGTCAAGATTCAGATGGCCTTTCCGGCCACGACCACGGCGCTGGGTTGGGTCACAGCGGCCGGCAAGGGCCAGTCCATCAGCGTCTTCGGGCACGCCGGGGCCCTGCTGATCTATGCCAGCGTCGCCGCGTTCATCGTCCTGCAGCTCGCCGGCTACTACAAGCCCGGCGCGCCTCAGCGCATCCTCTCCAAGACCGTCAAGAGCGCCGTCAATTCCAGCATCGGCATCGCCACCATGGTCGGGTTCGCCCTGATCATGGAGCAGAGCGGCATGACCAACGCCATCGCCGTTGCCATCAGCCAGGGCATTGCCCCGCTCTACGCCTTTACGGCTCCCTTCATCGGCCTGCTGGGCAGCTTCATGACCGGCTCCAACACGAACTCTAACGTGGTCTTCACCAACCTGCAAGCGCAGACGGCGCAGCTCCTGCAATTGCCGGCGGCCGTGATCCTCGGCGCGCAGACCACCGGCGGGGCGTTGGGCGGCATGTTGGCGCCGGCCCGCATCATTGTCGGGGCCAGCACCGCCGGCCTGACCGGCAAAGAAGGGCAAATCTTGCGTCGCACGGTCGTCTATGGCGTCATCATCACCGCGTTGACCGGCATCATCATCTGGCTCATCACGCGCTGAACTATATGCTCGGAAACATGAGGCAATCGCACTATGACTGAACCCAAACCCGCGCCGGCGAAGAGCGCACCTAAGTCCCGTCAATCCCTGCAGGCCGCTGTCCTGGTCGCCCTCCTGGCAGCGCCCATCCCCGCCTATCTGGCAGCCCAGGCCGGCCTCAATGTCATTGCCGGCGTGCTCGTCAGCGTGGCGGCCCTGATCATGATCGCGACCATCTGGCTGACGTGAAATAGCAAGCGCTGGCGCCGGCCATGGCCGGCGCCAGCCGATGCGCCCAAGTTGCAACGGGCATACCACTTCACGCAGTTGGCCGCGAAGCCGCGCCGGCGCTATAATGCCGGCAATCTCAAGCAGGAGACCCACCTTGCTCCTGAAACGCATCCGACGACGCCAGCCCTCCTGGGGCTGGCTCATTGCGGTCATTTGCATGGTAGTGGGCGGCTTCAACGCCGGCACCACGTACTACGGCAATGGCATCTTTTTGATCCCGCTCCAGCAGCACTTCCAGACGACGCGCACGGCCATTTCCCAGGCCGTGGCGCTGACCAGCCTCCTGGCCGCGCCAGTCATGCCGCTCCTCGGCGTGCTGCTGGATCGCTGGGGGCCACGGCGAGTCTTCCTCATCGGCGTCGCCGGTCTCGGCCTGACGCATCTCCTGTTGTCACGCATCAACGCCCTGTGGCAATTCTATGTGCTGGTCATCGTGGGACAGTCGGTCTTCATGCGCTTCAACGAGCCGATCACACAGCAGGCGGTCGTTGGGCGGTGGTTCGTGCGTTTGCGGGGGCGGGCGATGGGCATTGCCCTGGCCGGCGTGGGCATCTTCGGCCTGACCATTCCGGCGCTGTTGGGCTTCATCATTGAACGCTATGGCTGGCGCAACGGGTATCTCACAACCGGCCTCCTGCTGGTCGGAGTCGCCCTGCCAATCGTATTCCTCTTCCTGCTCAATGATCCGGCCGAAGTCGGTCAATATCCCGACGGCGCAAGCACGCCGCCGGCCGTGATGCATTCCCCCGTGCAAGGGGCGACGTTCGTCCAGGCCATCCGCTCGCCGGTCTTCTGGATCCTGGCCGTCATCTGGGCGCTCTGCTACATCGAACATGGCGTGATGACGCTGCAATTGCCGGCCATCCTGCAGGATGCCGGCCTGTCGGTCAGCAACGCCGCCCGCTATGTCGGCTTCATGTTGGGGGCCAGCATCGTCGGCCGGCTGGGCATCGGCAATCTGGCGGATCGCTTCAACCGGCTGCATCTCCTCGGCTTCGCGTTGCTCACCATGGGCGCCGGCACGCTCCTGATGCTGTGGCCGGCACAGCCGGCGGCGCGTCTCGGCTACGTTGTCCTCTATGGCATCGGGAGCGGCGGGACGTTCACGGTCTTCCCGGTCATCGTGCAGTCCCTCTTCGGTCTGCGCTCCTTCGGGCGCATCTACTCCGTCGTGATCATCGGCTCGGTGCTGTCAACAGCGACCGGAAACTACCTGGGGGCGCGCATCTTCGACTGGACCGGGAGCTATGGTCAGGCGGTCTTGCTGGCGGCCGCGGCCTCGGCCATCGCCGGCAGCCTATCGCTTACGCTGCGCCCGAAGAGATGGGATGAGCGGGAGCCGGCCGGCCAAAGTCACAGAGCGTGATGCCCCGCGAAGCGTAGGGCCGTCAGCGCAAAGACCTGGGTGGCCTGCACTACCTTGTCGAAGACCACGTATTCGGGCGTGGCATGGGCGCGGCTCACGTCGCCGGCGTAGTAGGTGGTGGGCCGCTTGCCGATGTTGTTGAAGATCCACGCATCGCCCAGGGCCTTCATGGCAATGATGGGGTGGTCTTCGCTCGTCACATCCCGATGCGCGCCTTGCACCAGTGCCACAATCGGCTCGTCCTCGTCAATCTCATACGGATACCCCACATTGTCCAAATCCACCTGCACCGAGACGCCGGTCTCCTGCTCGACGCGGCGCGCGAGCTGGTCGAACTCCGCCACAACCCCCGCATAGTCCACGCCCGGCGACCAACGGCGCGTGCCCCAGATGCGGCAGGTGGTCGGCAGAACATTGAAGAAGGTTCCTGACTCGAAGGTTCCCACGAAGAGGCTATCTGGAGGCAGGCGACGATGCCGGCTGCCGGCTGTCTGCAGCTCGTCGGCCTTCGCCTTCAGCAGCTCCAGCATCCGCCAGCCGGCCCACAGCGGGTTGGGGTCGCCCGGCTGCACGGTCACCTCGTGC
>CAIQJD010000771.1 GCA_903872005.1 uncultured bacterium
ACTGGGAGCCGGGGATGGCGCGCAGGCGGGCGATCATGGCGCGCCTCCGACCATGTCGGGGGCCAGGCCGGCGGCCAATGTGGCGGCGTCGTCGCCGGCGTCGCGCAGGCCAGGCAGGTGATAGACCAGCGCGCCCTCAATCTCCGGCGGGGCCGGCTCTGCCAGGGAGATCAACTCCATGCGCCGGCCGGCGGCGACGAGCCGGCCGATGGAGTCGGCGATGTTGGGGGTGACGATGCCGGTCACGACAACGATGGTGCTTCCCCATGGAAGCGCGCTGCTTTCCGTGATGAGCAGATCTTCCACTGGCGCGCTGGCGATGGGCGTCACCGCGGCCAGCAGCTCCAGCAGGCGGGTCAGATGGCTGGCGCTGCGACCGGGCAGCATCCGGATCGGCTGATCGGAGCCGGGGAGGCAGCCATTGGCGACCAGCCCCACCGCGTAACGCCGCTCCGCGCCGTAATTGGCGACCGAAGCGGCCACGCTGATGGTCTTTTCCAGCAATTGCGGGTCATAGCCGTGCCAGAAACGCTCGAAGTTGGCGACGTTGAGGAAGACGAGCAGGTTGTAGGCCGTGGTCGGCTCCTGGACGCGCACTTGCAACTGGCCGCGCCGCGCCGTAGCCTTCCAATGGATGCGCCGGCGGTCGTCTTGCGGGCCATAGTCGCGGATGCCGATGGTGCGGGTCGGATCCTCGAACATGCGCCGGCGCACGGCGCGGTCGCCCAGCGGGTCCTTGGCCGGCAGGCCCAGCGCCGCCAGGGGCCAGACGCGCGGGTAAACCAGCAGCCAGTCGCGCGCCGGCAACGTAGCGCGGTTCTCGAACAGGCCGAACATATCGCCCGATTTGAGAAAAGTCGCCCCGAAGTTGAAATAGCCGCGCTGCTCACAGCGCGCCGTGAAGACCCGCTCGGTCTGCTCGTACCAACGCATGGAGTAGAGCGCGTGGGCCGTGACAAGGCCCAGCTTTTGTTGCGAGGTGCGGCCGGCGTCTTGCAGCGTCAGCTCGATCGGGAATTCGTCGTCCACTTGCAGCCAGCCCACCGGCAAGAGCTTGCGGTTCTGAATCCGCACCGTGACGCGAATCTCTTCGCCGACGAAGGCGCGCTGCTCGCTGAGGACGCGCTCGTAGCGCAAGCCGCGCAGCGCCAGCCTGTTCCAGGCCCAGGCGACGGGGATGATGGTGAGGAGGAGCGCGGCAACCAGGATCGGCCCCGGCCGGCGGGCGATCAGGCCGGCGGCGGTCAGCGCCAGCGCCAGCGCTACCCAGGCCCCGCTATACTGCGTGGTCTTGTTGGGGTCTAGCTGGAAGCGCGCCCCGGCGCTGGATCTCATCGGCTATCCCTGCACCGGTACGGGGACTTCGCCGACGAGCTGCTCGACTACCTGCGCCGGCGTGCGCCCGCGCAGCCGCACGCGCTGACTGATCATGATGCGATGGGTCAGGACATGGGGGGCAAGATACTTGACGTCATCGGGGATGACGAAGGCGCGGCCGCGTATGCCGGCCAATGCCTGGGCGCAGCGGTAGAGGCCCAGCGCGCCGCGCGGGCTGACGCCCAGCTCCACGGCCTCGTGCGCTCGCGTCGCCCGCGCCATCTCCACCAGATATTCGCGCACCGATTGTTCTACATGCACCTGGCGCACCAAGCGCTGCATCTCGATCAGTTCTTCGGCGCCGACGACCGGCTCCAGCGTCTCCAGCGGGTCTTCAGTCTCGAAGCGCAGCAAAATTTGGTTCTCTTCGGCGGCGCTGGGATAGCCCAGCGCGACGCGCAACAAGAAGCGGTCAACCTGCGCTTCGGGCAGGGGGAATGTGCCTTCCAGCTCCACCGGGTTCTGGGTCGCCAGGACCATGAAGGGGCGTGGCAGCATGTATGTTTGTCCGTCTACCGTGATCTGATGCTCTTGCATCGCTTCCAGGAGGGCGCTCTGGGTGCGCGGCGTGGCGCGGTTGATCTCGTCGGCCAGGACGACCTGGGCCATGATGGGGCCGGCGCGGAACTCGAACTCCTGGGCGCGCTGGTTGAAGAATGACACGCCGGTCACGTCCGATGGCAAGAGGTCGGGCGTGAATTGAATGCGGTTGTAGCTGCACCCCAGCGAGCGCGCCAGCGCCTTGGCCAGGGTCGTCTTCCCGATGCCGGGCACATCCTCAATGAGGATGTGGCCTTCGCTGAGGAGGCCGACCAGGATCAGCTCGACGGCTTCGTCTTTGCCGACGATGACCCGGGCGACATTGGCGCTCAGCCGGCCGGCGACCTCGCTGATGGCAGTAAGCGACATACCATGCTCCTACGTAGGACAAGATAGTGCAAGCGCAGCTTACCCCAAGAGGAGCCGACTGTCAACTCGCGAACGGCCCGATGACCAACGCGGGATCGGAATATGGGACGCGGAGACACGCGGATCGGGCCTGCGTGGTTCTCCTTCCGCGTTCATCCGCGCTCGTCCGCGTCCCATCCTCTGCCAACTTTGATTACACCGCGCGATGGGCCTTCCGATGCATGTCGCTGCACCCGCCGGCGCGGTATTCTGAGCGCAATACGAGGCCAAGACGCAACCACGCGCGGCGCGCCGCGCAAGGAGATGAACCGATGGAAACCACTCAGACGCAAGCCGTCAAAGTCTACTTTGAAGTCACCAATGCCTGCAACTTCGATTGCGATTTCTGCCCCAGCGGCGGCTCGACCCGCCGGCGCGGCCCGATGGATTTCGCACTGCTGCAAAAGGGGATTGACGAGATCGCGGCCGGCCGGCTGGCCGACACGGTCGGCTTTCACATCCTGGGCGAGCCGCTACTCTACCCGCGCATCTACGACGCCATCGCCTACGCCAAGAGCAAAGGGCTACGCACGGAGATCAATACCAACGGCTCCCTGTTGACGCCAGAGCGCCTGGCGCAGTTGATGGCCGCCGGCCTGGACGACCTGGCGATCTCGGTGCAGGTCTTGGGAGCGCGCGAACACTCCTGTCGCGGGACGACCATGCCTTTCGAGGAATACTACCGCCGCGTGTTGGACGCGGTGCGCTTCACGCAAGCCGGCGCGTCGCGCATGGATGTCTGCCTCTGCTTCATGAACACGGCGACGATCAAGTACTTCGACATTGACCAGTTCTTGCGCCTGAACCGCAACCCGCGCACGGTGCGCGCCAGACTGGTCGGCTTCTTGCTCGACCTCTATGCGGTCATCGGCAAGCCGGCCGAGCGCCAGGAAGTCGAGCGGGCCGTGGGCCGGCTCAACCTGGAGCATCCGCGCCTCCTGCGCCTGGATAAGCGCCTGGCGGTCTACGCCCAGCCCTTCGCCGACTGGGGCAACGCCTTCACCTCGCGCAAGGTCTTCCCGGCCAGGCTGGGCTACTGTAACTACGGCATGAAGAACATTGGTGTGCTGAACGACGGCCGCGTGACGATCTGCTGCGCTGACTATGACGGCAAGACGGCGCTGGGGGACTTGAATCGCGAGGGGCTGGGCGACATTCTGGCATCCGCGCCGGCTTGCGCCATCCGCGCCGGCTTCGACAAGGCGCGCCTGGTGCATCCGTATTGTCAGCGTTGCGTGGGCAGTCCGTCGCCGGCCAAGGCGGCCTTCAAGGGGCTGGCGAGCATCTATCTGTTCCGCTGGCTGAAGTTCCAGCCGGCGCAGATTGGGGAGATCGAGTTGCTCAAGCCGCCGGCCCCGCTGCGCCTGGGCTGGCGCGAGAGGACGCTGCGGCTGCCAGCGCTGGTGCGCGCCGAGGAGGTGGGAAAGGCGTAGGGGCCGATCTGGACTGCGTAGGCTTGCCTACGCACAACGCGGCCATCCACGAATGGGGGGCACGAATATACCCGCCTATTCGTGGATGGCCGCGCCAAGCCGGCGAGACATCACGCGGCGCGATAGGCGCAGCCGATGGGCTGGAAGCCGGCTACTTCCTCGCGCGCCAATTGCGTGCGGATGCGCTCGAATTGCCGTACCGTAATGCGTATCCGGCTGTGGCGGATGGCCTCGGCTACATCAAAATTGGCGCGGCGACAACCGACGCGCAGGCAAGCCACGAACGAAGGGCGCGCATAGACGAATCGGAACTTGCCGGCTCCGATTCGTCTATGCGCGCCCTATCACGCGCTCACGGCGAAGATCACCGTGATCATCCCCGCGCCGCCATGCACCGACATCCCCGGCGTCATCTCGGCGATCAGGATATCTCTGGGGCAGGGGAGCGCGGCGCGCAACTGCGTCTCAAAGCTCAACGCATCCTGGCGAGCGCAGATGTGGACAATTGCCATGCGCTCGATGGGCCGGCCGGCCGCGGCCGCTCTTGCCAGCTCGATCACCCGCGCCCACGATTTGGCGCGCGAGCGCACCCGCTCCAGCATATCCAGCTTGCCATCGCGGACGGTCAGGATCGGCTTCACATCCAGCAAGCCGGCGAAGCTGGCGGTCAGTTGGCTCACCCGGCCGCTCATGGCGAGATACTTCAGCGTCGGCAACGCGGCGTAGACATAGGTGCGCTGGCGCAGGTTCAACGCGGCGGCGATGACCTCGTCTTTGGATGCGCCGGCGGCAGCCGCATCGGCCGCCGCCAATACCATGAACCCCTGGGCCAGCGTGAGCGTGCGCGAATCCACCACCGTGATATCGCGATCGGGCAACATCCCGCGCGCCGTCTGGGCCGAGCCATACGTGGCGCTCACCTCGCCGCTGACGCAGAAACAGATGACCTGCTCCGCGCCGGCGTCAAAGGCGGCCTGAAACGCGGCGACGAACTTCCCCGGCGCCGGCGCGGCGGTGGTCGGGAGCTTGCCGTCGCGTTCGATGCGGGCGAAGGCGCCGGCGTCGTCAATATCGGCGTTAGTCTCCAGGACGTCGGAGCCGAAATGAACGGTGATGGGCACCTGGGGGACGCCGTAGCGGGCAGCGATGTCGGCCGGGATGCTGGCGTCGCTGTCGGTCACGATGGCAATGCGCGGCATAAGACACTCCTTTGACGACCGGGGTAAATGGCTCCGGCGGGAGCTTACCTGATGTAACCCGGCGGGCGCTCGGAAGAGACGCGCCGGCCGGCATGACCGGCCGGCGCAGGCAAGCCTGCGTAGTCCAAAAAGCGTTTGGACTGCGTAGGCTTGCCT
>CAIQJD010000772.1 GCA_903872005.1 uncultured bacterium
AGGAGTGCACCCACGCACATTGCGACTCTATGAGGCCGCCGGCCTCCTCAAACCAGCTCGGCGCCACAACCGCCGCCTCTACTCCAAGAGCGATCTTACATGGGCGCGCTGTATCCGCTTCTTGATCCACGAAAAAGGTCTTAACCAGGAAGGACTGCGCCGGCTCTTGGCGCAGACGCCGTGTTGGGAAATTCGTGGCTGCTCGGAAGAATTGTCCCAACAGTGCATCGCACGACTGGATCGCGCCTGCCCATGCTGGGCGCACCCCGACAATCAGCGCCAGGACTGCAACGGCCATTGCCACGAATGTGAAGTCTACATGAGCGCGCCGGCTCGCGTCTGCTCCGAACTGGAATTGCGCCAGGCCGAGTCCTATGGGCCTGACCTGCCAGTTTGACAACTGCGCCGAAACACAGTAGGATGGAGCGAGAAAGGAGCATCTGCCATGCAAGCCGATAAATACACCTTCCCCGATGACCTCCTCTACGACAAAGAACACAACTGGGCGCGCGTCGAAGGCAAGCAGGTCACACAAGGCTTGACCGATCTGGGCCAGAAGTTGGCCGGCGAAATCGTCTACGCCGAAGTCCCGCGACTTGGCCGCGACGTCAAGATGGGCGAGCCATTTATGTCCATGGAATCCGGCAAATGGGTCGGCCGCGTCAAAGCGATCGTCAGCGGCAAGATCGTCGGCGTCAATCAGGAGATCGAATGGGAGAGCACCACGATCAATCATGATCCCTACGGCGCCGGCTGGCTCGTCAAGATCGAAATGTCCGACCCGGCCGAAGCCGGCAAGCTCCTCAAAACCTCTGACGCTGCCCTGAGCGACTACATCGCCGGCGAACGCAAGAAGTACGGCAAATAGGCGGCGCTGTGACGAACGCTACAACGTCTCTGCCGCGTCATCTGCTGATTTGTCTGCGAGTCCGTATCTGATGGAAGTAATCGCGTGGGGAACTCCCGATGGTCAGGCGCTCGTGCGCTTTGACGATCGGGAGTTTGTTATTGCTCGCCGTGATGCCACCGGACGAATGGAAATGCCCGGCCTCTGCCCCCTGGAAATGCTCCCGGTGGCCCTGGCCGCCTGAATGGTCCTCACTATGGCCGCGGTCGCGGCCGCCAAACAGATGCAACCGGCCGGCTTTCGCGTCGCCATTCGCATGACGCCCTACACCCACGCCGGCAATGGGGCCGATATCGCTACAGATATCGCGCTGGACGCTGCCTACTCAGAACGGGAACGCCGCATCCTCTTCAACACGGCGCGCACTTGTGAACTTCACCACATACTGCGCGGTCCCGTCCATTTCAGCGAGTCTCTTCAGGATTTGCCCAACACCCGCTCAACAGCCGCCAATAGGTCCTGAGGCCCAAACGGCTTCGTGACGTAGTCATTCACTTTGGCAATGTGTAGGCCCAATACCTTGTCAATGGACTGCGCTTTTGCCGTCACCACAATCACGGGCGTTTTCTGCAAGCGCGGGTTGGCGCGCACCTGACGGAAAACCTCCCACCCATCCACATCCGGCATCATCAGGTCGAGCAAAATCAGATCGGGTGACTCGTTCTGCAATGCCTCCAGGCCGGCCTGCCCACCAATCGCGCCGATGACCCTGTAGCCCCGCCGTTCGAGGATGATGCGGATCAGCTCGATCATCTCCGGCTCATCCTCTACGCACAGGACGGTCTTCTTCGTTTCGTCAGCCATCTTTCACCTCGCCCGACTCGCAACGCCGACCTCTGGCCGGCGCATGCCGGTCAATACTCTTTCGCTACTTCCTCGCCGCGCAACACACGCAGCGTGCCTTGCGCCAATGCCAGCATCTCGTCTTCGCCCGGGTACACCTTCACGGGCGCAATCCACGCGACGCGCTGCGTGATCCAATCCAGCAACACCTGCGAATAGGCCAGGCCGCCCGTAATGACAATCGCATCAATCTCCCCGCAGAGGACGGTAGACATCAAACCGATCTCTTTGGCAATCTGGTACGCCATCGCCTCATAGACGAGCCGCGCGTGGTCGTCGCCGGCCGCGATGCGGCGCTCCACCTCGCGCGCGTCGTTGACTCCCAGATGTGCCACCAAACCGCCCCGGCCGGCAATCTTCTTCGTCATCTCCGCGTAGGTATACTGGCCCGAATAGCACATGCGCGCCACATCGCCCACCGGCAGCCCGCCCGAGCGTTCCGGGCTGAACGGGCCAGTGCCATCCAACGCCTGGTTGACATCAATCATACGCCCACGCCGCAAGGGACAGACGGAAATCCCGCCGCCCAGATGCACCATGATCAGGTTCAATGCCGTGTACGGCCGGCCAAAATCCTGCGCCGCCCGCCGCGCTACCGCCTTGATGTTCAGCGCGTGCGACAGCGCCTTGCGCTCAATCTCCGGCAAGCCGGCGACTCGCGCCAGCGGCTCGAACTCATCCACACACACCGGGTCCACAATAAACGCCGGGACGCCGGCCAAGGTAGCTACTTCGTGCGCCAGGATGGCGCCCAGGTTGGACGCGTGCTCCCGTTCACCCGGCCGGCGCAAATCATCCAACATGCGCGCGTTCACCACGTAAGTCCCGCTCTCGATAGGGCGCAGCAACCCGCCTCGCCCGACCACGGCGTTCAGCGACTGCACCGGCGTCTGATGACGCTCCAACGCTCCAAGTACCGCGGCGCGCCGAAATTCGTACTGATCCGCGATACGCGCGCAACGCGCGATCTCCGCGGCATCGTGCGCCAGGGATTCGGTGAAGGCCGGCGTCTCCTCATCAAAGACCGCCAGCTTGGTCGAAGTCGAGCCGGGATTGATCGCCAGGGTTCGGAACACGGCAGCAACCATCCTTACGATAATTCACTACAGACTTGAGTGTACCACAAATACCATAGAGTGTCTAGCCTCACAACATACCCCTGTGTCCAACATTTGGTGCATCCCACTCAGTCAGACAAGCGCCGGCCGCTTGGACACTTTTGCCAATCTATCCTATAATGGCGCACGTCACGTTTGTTGACAGAGTGCTATCCACATGCAAGAGGCAAAGGGGATCTTCTACGTATGCGCTTCTACTTGCCTGTTGTCATGCTCCTGACCGCATTCCTGACCACCGCCGCGACGCCGGCCCCAACGCCGCCCTTCCGTCTGCCTTTTGCCGTGCCGGCCGGCCCCGACACCTGGCTCGTCGGCCAAATGTACGGCAATACTACCGGCGCCTATTTCCAACGCGCCGCGCTCTACCGCCTGGGACAAGGCATCCATTTCGGCATTGACTTCAACGCCCCCTGCGGCACGACCATCGTCGCCATTGGCGACGGCGTCGTCCATGCCGTAGACGGCCCCTACGGCAGCGCCCCCCACAATCTCGTCATTGACCACCCCAATGGCTATTCGTCTCTCTACGGGCATCTCCTGGAAGCGCCGAAACTCAAGCCCGGGCAGAACGTCAAAGCCGGCGAGCCGGTCGCCCTTTCCGGCGACATGTACGGCACCTGTCGCTCCGCGCCCCACCTCCATCTGGAAGTCCGCGATCTGACGCACCTGCGCGCCTACAACCCCGTCCCGCTCATAGACGCCGATTGGGACGCCTTGCTCCTCTACGGCGGGGGCGGCAATTCCTTTGAGCGTAACCTGGACGACCCCGACCAGTGGCAGTCCATCTTCGACCAGCCGGATATCCAGTTTGGCGGCCGGCTGCTCAACGACTTCACCAATCCCTGGCCCAAGGACACCCGCCGATGAAGCGTCACGCTATCCTCATGCTCGCCGTCTGCCTGTTGGCGGCCGCCCTTTGCGCCGGCTGTCGCGCCCAATCGCCCGGCGCGGTCGCTGCAGTCCCATCGGCCGTCGCCTCGCCAACCCCGGCCGACACAGACACGGCCACGCCCGCGCCTACTGCCACACCCATCCCGTCGCCGACCGCCACAGCGACCGTGACGCCAACGCCTACCGCCACCCATACCCCGTTGCCCACCGCCACACCGACGCCCATCCCACAACCCCGCCGGCTCACCGAAGCAGGCTGCTGCTTCGGCCCCTTCTTCCTGAATGGCGCGGTTGCCTTCCTGGACAAGCCGTCGGCCAAGACGCCGGCCGGCTTCTACGCCGTCCCGCTCCAGGGCGGAGCGCCCAGGCTCGTCGAATCCCGCCTGGGCAACTTCCTCTATCACGGCGCATACTTCACCTTCGAAGAAGATGAACGCACGATCATCGAGCGCCGCAGCGACCAGACACGGCTGACCTTTCCGGCTCTGGAAAAAGTCGCCAGCCCTGGCGGCCTTTCCCTCTCCCCCGATGGGAAGCAGATCAGTTGGAGCATACGCGATGCCGATGGCCCCTACGACCAGCGCATGACGCAACTGTGGCATGCGACGGCGACTCAAGCCGAAGGGCAGAAAGTCATGTCCCTCTTCGGCGGCGGCCTCAGCGCCTGGCTTTCCAATGAGCGTTGGCTCCTCAGCGGTCGTGATGCCGTTGCCGAAACCGACCGCACCCTGTTCGCCTATGACCTAGTCTCCAAGCAGCGCCTGACCCTCTTCCAGGCCGGCAGCTTCCGCAACTTGGCCGTTTCGCCGGACGGCAAGTGGATTGCTTTCGTCGTCGCGTTCGACCCCAAGCCGGAACGCAATGGTCTCTGGCTCATCAGCGCCGACGGCAAGGAACAGATGAAGACCGATTTCTTCGGCGCGTTCGCCTGGCGCGACGCCGGCCATCTCCTGTATATCCCATACCAACAGGACGCCGAAAACCACGAAATATGGACGTTCAATGTCGCCAAGCGCCTCAACGTCCGACTGACCGATGCGACCTTCACACGATTCAAGATCGCCCAGGGCGACTGGGCCATTGCCCCTGATGGCGCCGGCATTGTCTACGTCTCCGCCGACGATCTGAGCCTGCGCTGGCTGCCCCTGCCGGCCGATGATGCGCCATTGGAGCGCACAGGCAAGACGCGCGCCTGCGCCTGCGAAAAGTTGTGAGTCGCCATCGCGCAACCCTGCGCCAACCGGCACGTATAGAGAGCGAACGGTCGCACGCACCTATTACGACGTGGAATTGAAAGGAGAATCAACTCATGACGGAAAACGGCGCTCCCACTCCATCCTCGGTCGAGCCAGGCAATCAGTCACCCACCGGCCAATCACGACGCTCCTCCGGCGGCTGGATCATCGGCGTCATCCTGGTCATCCTTGGCCTCGTCTTCCTCGTCCAGAGCTTCACCACCGGCTTCACACTCCAAAACTGGTGGGCGCTATTCATCTTGATTCCGGCCCTGGGTTCGCTTGGCTCCGCCTGGAACATCTATCGCTCACAAGGGCGCTTCTCCCAGGCAGTGCGCGGCCCCCTCGTCGGCGGCCTGATCCTGCTCCTGGTCACAGCCATCTTCGTATTCAATCTGGACTGGGGCAAAGTCTGGCCGGCTTTCCTCATCATCGCCGGCGCCGGCATGCTCTTCAGCGCCCTATAGCCGGCATCAGTACCATCCGCTCTTCTCCTGAAGGGGCCGATCATGAAGGTGTCTCTGGGATCCAAGATGTGCCTGTACCCATCACTCACGGTTCTGGTCGGAGCATTGCTGAACGACCGGCCGAACTACATCACCATCGCACACGTCGGAATCTTGGACTTCAGCACCATTTCCCTGGGGATCAACCGGTCGCACTTCACCAACGCCGGCATTCAGGCACATGGAACCTTCAGCATCAACATACCGTCTGAGACGATGGTCATGGAGACCGACTACTGCGGGATGGTGTCTGGCCGCAACGTAGACAAGTCGGCCCTCTTCGAGCATTTCTACGGGAAGCTGAACACCGCGCCCATGATTCGCGGTTGTCCCTTGAACATGGAATGCCGGCTGGTGCAGACCGTCTCCATGCCGCGTCACGATGTCTTCATTGGCGAAGTAGTCGAAACCTATTGCGACGAAGCATGCATCACCGGCGGCGCAATAGACTACACCAAGCTCCAACCCATCCTCTTCACCATGGCTGACCGCAGCTACTGGAGACTGGGCGAGCGCCTCGCCGCGGCCTGGAGCATCGGCAAAGAATTCCGCCCGAAGGGATAGATCGTTTGGAAACGCACCCATCGCAGCCCAGCCGGCCGGCGCCGGCTGTCCCCTGCCTGGCGGTCTTGGCCGACATTCACGGTCATCTGCCGGCGCTCGACGCCGTCCTCAATGACGCCATCACGTTTGCTCCTGACGCAATCCTGGCCGCCGGCGATCTGGTCGCCGGCGGCCCTTTCCCCACCGAAACCCTGGCACGCCTGCGGGCCGCCGACTGCCTCGTCATCCGCGGCAACGCCGAAGACTACATCGCGCCGGCCAACGGCGGCGCGCCGCCCTCGCGAACACGCCGGCAGTGGGCCGTGGCCCGCTGGGCCTACGACCACCTCGACGCCCGCGACCGCGCCTATCTGGCCGGCTTGCCGGCGCAGGCCATCATCCGCCTTCCAGGAACTGCGCCCATCCGCATGGTGCATGGCTCCCCGCGTTCACCCAACGAAGGTCTCGTCCCAGATGCCAACCCCGTGTTGATGCGCCTCTTCCAACATCAAGGGCTGCTGCACGCCGGCAACGGAAAGCGCCCCCTGCGCGACACGCTTGCTGAGATTGAAGAAGACGTCCTGATTTGCGCCCATACTCACGTCCCCTGGACGCAGGAAGAAGCCGGCCGGCTCGCCCTCAATCCCGGCGCGCTGGGCGGCAGCCTGCATCGCGATCCTTTCGCCTGGTATGCGCTCCTCACCTGGGACGGCCGGCGCTGGCGCGTCCAACATCGCGCGGTACCCTATGACCTTTCGGCCCTGCGCGCCGCTTTCTTGGAGCGCGGCCTGCTGTCTGCCGGCGGCCCCCTCGCCCGCGCCTTCCTCCTCGGCTCCGAAACCGGCGAGAACGTGGGCTGGCGCTTCGTCCGCCATGCGGCCGCCTTGGCGCGCGCCGCCG
>CAIQJD010000773.1 GCA_903872005.1 uncultured bacterium
ACCTGGGCAAGATCGTCGAGTTGACGACTCGCGACGAGTTGTACTACAATCCGCTGCACCCCTACGCCAAGGCGCTCTTGTCCGCTGTGCCCATCCCCGACCCGGTGGTCGAGGAGAAGCGCCAGCGCATCATCCTGACCGGCGATGTGCCCAGCCCGGCCAACCCGCCCAAGGGTTGCCACTTCTGCACACGCTGTCGGGAAGTGATGGACGTTTGCAAAGAGAATGAGCCGGAGTTCAAAGACGTGGGCAACGGCCACTTCGTCGCCTGTTTCCGCGTCAGCGGGGCATAAGAGCGGATGCGTGGCAATCGGTTGGCCGGCTTCTCAGCCATCCTGGTTCTGCTCGCCGTAGCGTTTGCGCTGTGCGCCTGTGCAGTCGAAACGCCGACGGCCACCGTGGAACCGCCCACCCCCGTCCGCGAGACGGTGGTCGTGGAGAAAATCGTGCGGGAGACGGTGGAAGTCACGCGAGTCATCTCGCCGACGCCGCTCCCCAGCGATACGACGGTGACGCTGAACTGGAATTTCGGCGCAGAGCCGGCCAATCTGGACCCGGCGCTCGTCAGCGATACGGATGTTGTCTCGCCCGATGTGGTGGATAGCCTCTTTTTGGGGCTGACCAGCGTAGACGAAACGGGCAAAACGAAGCCGGCGCTGGCGACGACCTGGACGTTGAACGAAACCGGCACGATCTATACGTTCCGATTGCGGAAAGACGCCCGCTGGGTGAGCTACAACCCCGCCGGCGGCTCCGTGACCGAGATCGGGACAGTGACGGCCAAAGATGTCGTCTATGGCATCAAGCGGGCCTTGAACCCGCGCACCGGCGCGCGCTACGCCTATGTGCTTTACGTCATCAAGGGCGCCGAGCCGCTGCACAAAGCTGATCCCTTGAAGCTGACGGAAGAGCAGATCCAGAAGCTGGTGGATGGCGTTTCCGTCCGCGCCATAGACGACTACACGGTCGAAATCATGTTGGAACGGCCGGCCGGCTACTTCCCGACCTTGATGGCGATGTGGGTGGCGCGGCCGGCGCCCAAGGACGTGATTGAAAAGAACGGCGCGCGTTGGGTCGAGCCGGGCTTCATCGTAACCAATGGCCCGTACTTGCTGGCCGACTGGTATCACGGCGACCACCTGACGTTGGTCAAGAACCCGAAGTACTACGACGCCGACAAGGTGCAGATCGAGCGCATCAACGGCCTGATGATCGGCGACGCCGGCCGGGCGCTGACGCTCTATCGTTCCAACAAGCTGGACGGGGTCAACCTCGCCAGCGAGGACCTGGAAAAACTGAATAAAGACGCCGCCCTGAGCAAAGAAGTGCGCCTCAGCCCACATCCATGCACCTACTATTACGGCTTCACCCACGACAAGCCGCCCATGGACAATAAGCTGGTGCGGCGGGCCTTGTCGGCGGCCATTGATCGGACGGCGCTGACACAGACGGTGCTGAAGGGCGGGGAGATGCCGGCGAACGCTTTCGTCGCGCCCATCGTCTTCGGCAATGTGGGCGGGGCGAAGGACGTGGCCCCCTGGGCGTTGGACCCGAAAGAGGGCGCCGCCAAAGCCAAGCAGTGGCTGGCCGAAGCCGGCTACCCGAATGGCATCGGCTTCCCAACAATCACGCTGCTCTACAACAATGACCGAGACGCGCATAAGGCCATCGCCGAAGCGGTCGCGGAGATGTGGACGAGCGTCCTGGGCATCAAGGTCAACCTGGAAAGCCAGGACTGGAAGGCGTTCCTGACGACGCTGAGCAACAAGAAGACGCCGGCGGACAAACTCCCGCACGTCTGGCGCATGGGCTGGTGCGCCGAATACCCCGACGCCAACAACTGGCTCAACGAGGTATTCAATCCCAGCCTGCAGCAGAACTACATCCGCTGGAACAACAAGCAGTATCAGGAGCTGGTCGAAAAGGCAGAACGCAGCAAGGACCCCGACGAGCGGTTGATGCTCTACAAGCGCGCCGAACAGCTCCTGGTGGACGAAGAGGCGGCCATCGCGCCGCTGTATTTCTATAGCACGGCCAGCCTGACCAAACCCTGGCTGACGCGCAACTATTCGGAGTTGATGGGCCACGACTTTGCCAACTGGAAACTGGACTGGAAAGCCAAGCAGACGGCGTTGGAAAAGTCGTGAGGGCTGCCTAGAGAGCATTGCGGATTCGTTGCACATTAGGTCCATCAAATACAGTTCGGATTTCCATGATGGGAAGGGGGTGATTGGGCGAGAGAGAGCGTAAGTACCGGGGGAGACTCGTTCCCCACCAATAAGCGGCGAAAAACCATGGATCGTTCTCAAGATCAGGAGGAGAACATGTTGAACAAGAAGTTAGCCGTCCTGCTTGCCGTTCTCGTTACGGTGAGCATGTTGCTGTCGGCGTGCGCTCCCGCCACGCCGCAGATCGTCGAGAAGCAAGTGACCGTCGTCGTTGAAAAAGAGAAGGTCGTTGAGAAGACGGTCGTCGTCGAGCAGACGAAAGTCGTCGAAAAAGAAAAACTGATCACCGCCACGCCGGCTCCGACCGTTAAGCCCAAGCGGCCGAATGTGATCAAGGTCAACACCGGCGGCTCTGGCGACGTGCCGAGCCTCGATCCCGGCGTTGCCGAAGACACGACCTCCATCACGGTGGTCGAAGACACCTTCGTCGGCCTGACCCGCTTGAACGAAGTCACCAGCGCCCTCGGCCCTGGCATGGCGACCAAGTGGGACATCTCGGCTGACGGCAAGGTCTACACCTTCAAGCTGCGCAATGACGTGCCCTGGGTGAAGTACAACGCCGCCAAGAAGGCCGTCGAAAAAGTGCAGACCTGCCCCGACAAGGATGGCAAGACCAAGGATCGCCTGGTCACGGCCAAGGACTTCGAGTACGGCATCCGCCGCGCCCTGGATCCTAAGCTGGCCTCCCCCTACGCCTACGTCCTCGGCTTCGTCCTCATGGGCGCGCAGGACGTGATTGATGGCAAGACGGCTTACACCGACACTGCGAAGGTCGGCGTCAAGGCCATTGATGACGTCACCCTGGAAGTCAAGTTCAATGACGCCGCGGCGTACAACGCCAACATCATCGGTCTGTGGACGGCCATGGCCGTGCCGCAATGGCTCATCGAAGGCGACGCCTGCACCACCGGCCGTGGCGAGCGCTGGACCGAGCCTGGCTTCTTCCAGAGCTTTGGCCCCTTCACCTTGAAGGAATGGGTGCACGACTCGACCCTCACCATGATCAAGAACCCCTTCTGGCCCGGCAGCGACACCGTCGCCAAGCCGAAGGTGGACGAAGTGACCTTCGCCATGCTGGATGAGGCGCCTGCCTTCGCCGAATTCGAAGCCGGCAACATGGACGCCGCCGCGGTGCCCAGCGCCGACCTCGACCGCGTCAAGGCCGATGCCAAGCTCTCCAAGCTGTTGGTGATCGCGCCCAACACCTGCACCTACTACCTGGGTTACAACACCACGGCCCCCATCGTCAGCGACGTGCGCGTCCGCCGCGCCCTGTCCCTGGCTGTGGACCGCAAGGCATTGGTCGAGAACGTCCTCAAGGGCGGCCAGGAGCCGGCGCAGTGGTTCTCTCGCCCCGGCATCGGTGCGGCCCCCACGATCAAGACTCATCCCGACCTGGGCGTCAAGCTCAACGTCGCCGAAGCCAAGAAGCTGCTGGATGAGTACGTCAAAGAGAAGAACACGACCATTGACAAGCTGGACATCTCCCTGATGTTCAACACCTCGTCGGGTCACCAGAAGATTGCCGAGGCCGTCCAGCAGATGTGGAAGACCAACCTGGGCCTGAACGTCAAGTTGACGAACCAGGAGTGGAAGGTTTACCTCGTGACGACCAAGAGCAAGGACACCCCGCAGATCTTCCGCATGGGCTGGTGCATGGACTACCCCGACGCCAACAACTTCCTGCGTGAAGTGGCGGCGGCCGGCGGCAGCCAGAACCCGGTTGACAAAGACGGCAAGGCCGAAGGCGGCTTCATGTGGAAGAACGCCAAGTTCGAAGACCTCGTGAAGAAGGCAGCCATCGAGTTGGATCCGGCCAAGCGTCTGGATATGTATGCCCAGGCCGAACAAATCCTGGTCTACGAAGATCCGGCCATGATCCCGCTCTACTGGTACACGCGCGTCACCGTGACGCAGTCGTGGATCAAGCGCACCTTCTCGGCCGGCGGCCACGAACGCTATGAGAACTGGGAAGTGCTGCAGCAGTAACGCAGCCTGACCCCTGAATGACGAGGCAGGGCGTCCCACAGGACGCCCTGCCTTCCACCAGATCGGTCCAATCGGTTCAAGAGAATCAGACGCCGGCGTAGTGTAGTATTGTAGTCCTTCGGCATCCGCATAGCACAGCATACCGCAATGGTGTCGGTAGAAACTCCCTCCCAGGGCCTTCTTGCCGCACACCCCAGGCGGCGCAGCGTACGCATTGCCAGACTCGATACTTCCCCCTCGCCCCGGCGCAGCGCAATAGGATGCCGGCAGCGCCCATCATGAACGCCGCTGCTGGCAAAGCAAGTGAAGTAGGAGGTGGTGATGGCCCGGTTTATTGTGCGGCGCGTTTTGTGGATGTTTGTGGTACTTGTGGTCGTTTCGTTTATTACGTTCTTCCTGATGCACATGGTCCCCGGTGGGCCCTTTGATCGCGAGAAAGCGTTGCCCAAAGAGACCCTGGAAAACCTCAACGCCAAATATCACCTCGATTGGCCGCTCTCGCGCCAGTATCTGCAGTACATTTACGATATCTTTGTGCCGCGCCTGAGCACCAAAGAACCGAGTATGAACCTGATTGATCAATATCTGATCGAGATCAAAGTCGGCTCGGTCTATTTTCGCTGGATGAACTTCGGGCCATCCTATGCCAGCCGCAGTCGCACCGTCAATGACATCTTCCGCGACCAATTGCCGATCTCCTTCCAGTTGGGAGTTGGGGCCGTCGTGTTCGCCATGGCCCTGGGCATCCCTCTCGGCATCGTGGCGGCCCTGAAACAGAACACCTTCTGGGACTACTTCGGCATGGGCATCGCCATCATTGGCGTGTCGGTGCCGGTCATTGTCATGGGGCCAATCCTCGTCTCGGTCTTCGCTGTGTGGCTCAAATGGCTCCCGCCCACCGGCTGGGGCGCGAAGCCGCCCTACCTATTGGGCGTCTTTCCCAGTGAGTTTTCGTTGGACTATTTCCGCTATGCCCTGATGCCTACCATCGCGCTAGGCTCCGGCGGTTCGGCGCTGCTGGCCCGCCTGACGCGCGCCAGCTTGCTGCAGGTCATCCGCGAAGACTACATCCGCACGGCGCGCTCCAAAGGCTTGAGCGAGCGACTGGTCGTCGTGCGCCACGCCTTGCGTAACTCCCTGATCCCCGTCGCCACGGTGCTCGGCCCCTATTTCGCCGCCATCGTCACCGGCACATTCGTAACGGAGCTGATCTTCGGCATCCCCGGCATGGGCAAATACTTCGTGACCAGCATCAGCAACCGCGACTATCCGGTCATCATGGGCACGATCTTGCTCTATGCTGTCGTCCTCGTGCTGGCAAATGTCGCCGTGGACATCGTGTACGCGTTTCTCGATCCGCGCATCCGCCTGGGCTAGAACCGGCCGGCGCGTGCTTGCATTGAATTGCGTGTATCTCGCACACAGAGGAGCACTATGGCGACAACAACTCCCAACAAAGCCAGCAAGGGCGATGAGAGCGCCAACGCGTTGGTGTTGGCCCGCAAAGAGACGAACCTGTGGGCCGACGCCTGGCGCCGGCTGATCCGCAACAAAGGCGCCGTCACCGGCGGCGTGATCATCATTTTGCTGATCCTGATCTACATCTTCGCCGGCGTGGTAGCCATCCAACCCTATGATGTCCAAAACACGGCCGACAATAACAACGTGCCGGCCTGGATGGTCAAAGTCCTGCCGATGATCAAAGGCTACGCCCGCATTAACGACAGGTACCCGGTGGGCGCCGACGATCTGGGACGCGATCTCTTCAGCCGCATCATATACGGGGCGCGCGTCTCACTGACCGTGGCCTTCGTCGGGCCGATCATCGCCTTGCTGGTGGGCATCATCTATGGCAGCATCTCCGGCTTTTTCGGCGGCCAGGTGGATAATTTGATGATGCGCTTTGTGGATGTCATGTACGCCTTTCCCAGCCTGCTGCTCATCATCTTGATGATGGCCTTCTTCCGTTCAACCTTCTCCGAAGCCGGCGACCCAGGCTCTTTCAAATACTTCATGAATGCCCTGGACAGCAAGGTCGGCGGCATGCTCTTCATCTTCATCGGCATCGGCTTCACGGCCTGGATGGGCATGGCGCGCCTGACGCGCGGCCAGATGCTCTCCTTGCGCGAGAAAGAATTCGTCGAGGCGGCCCGTTCCCTCGGCTCGACCAACTGGCAGATCATGTTCAAGCACCTGCTGCCTAACGTCATGGGGCCATTGATCGTTTCGGAGACCCTGGCAATCCCGGGTTACATCTCTACAGAAGCGTTTCTCAGCTTCATTGGACTGGGGGTCAATCCGCCGACGCCATCATGGGGATCCATGATCGCGGATGGGGCGCGCTCGATCCGCACCTATCCGAACCAGGCCATCTTGCCCGGCCTGGCGCTGGCGATTACCATGTTCGCCTTCAACTTCCTGGGCGATGGGTTGCGCGATGCGCTGGACCCGCGTATGCGCGGC
>CAIQJD010000774.1 GCA_903872005.1 uncultured bacterium
GCCGCGCCCGGCGCAGGCTTTGCCCTCGGCGTGCTGGAAAATGTGCCGCGTGTGGATACGCTGCCGACGCTGGCGGAATACATCGCCGAGAACGCCTCGACGCCCCTGGCGGAGTGAAGCCTCCGCGCAGGGGCGCCGGGTCAGGAGGGGAGATACGCGATCGGCCTCGATGGTGCTGCTTTCTGCGGATGATCGGGACGAGGCGCGCTGTCTGGAAAGGATCAGCCGGCCGCCGGCTGCATGCGCCGGTCAAGCGTGTATGGATTGGCCTCCACTTCGACCTGGATACGCGCCATTTCCGCGTCCGAGAGAGGCGGCAAGGGCGGTCGCACCGTCATGGAGGGGAAGCGTCCCTGCATGCACATGGCGATTTTCATGCGCTGATGCGCGTCTCCAGAAGGTTCTCCGAAACGATAGACCATCTTTGCCAGGGGATAGACCGATTCCTGGACGCGGCGCGCCTCTTGTAGGTCGCCGGCGACGGCGGCGTTCACCATGGCGATGATCAGCTCGGGGACGAAGCCGGCGAAGCCGACCAGAGCGCCATCGGCGCCGGCCAGCAGCGATTCCAGCAGGTACTCGTCGTGGCAGGTGAGGATGGGAATATGGGGCGCGACCTGCTTGAGGATCTTGTAGTCGTGATAGGCGCGGCTCATGTCGCGCGTGCCCATCTTGATGGCGACGACCTGCGGGATCCTGGTCATCGCGATCATGTCGTCTAGCGAGTAGGAAGCCTTGGTCCAGGCGGGGTACTGGTGGACGATGATGGGCATATCCGCGCCGGCGGCGACATCTTTGAAGAAGTTGACGGCTGTGGTGGGCGTGCGGCCAAAGCGCAGCCAGTGATGCGGCGGCATCAGCAGGATCGCGTCGGCGCCGGCTTCTTTTGCCGCCAGGGCGTGGTCAATGGCCTCAAAGCTCCCCTCGGTGCAGATGCCGGAGACGATCTTCATCTTGCGGCCGCATTCTTCGAAGAAGATGCGCGTGACGCGCGCCCGTTCGACGGCGCGCAGGCCCATCACATCGCCGGTATGACCGTTACAGACGACGCCACGGAGACCTGGAACGCCGGCAAGATAGCGGGCATACTCACGCAGGCCATGCTCGTCCAAACTGTAGTCTGCATTGAACGCGCAGAGCGTTGCGGCAAAGGTCCCTAGCCATGCTTTTTCGACCATGATCTATCAAACCTCCCCGAAAAGCTCGAGAACTGAAAACGTTTCCTGATATTATTATAGTACGTCCCGGGGCGTCTGTCAAGTGCCTCTTTTGCGCCGGGTGTGTCTCAATTTTTGGGCGTGTGTGTAGCTTAGCGCCTTGTGCGCGTCTGACCCGGGTCAAAACGCCCACAAGGGGCCAGGCCACGACAGCCCCGATGCCCGTCCCCAACAATGTGAAACACGCCCTTTTGCGTCGGTCAGGCCGTGTTTGCGAGGCTGCATGGCCGGCTGCACTGTGATCCAGCCGCCTTGCAGCATCCAGTCAGGACGTCGGAACGCCCCAATTCAGCGTGACCAGCCACGAATGGTCCACGAACAGACGAATGGCCGGTCAACATGGGTCGCATGCGTTGATTCGAGTCCTCAATTTGTGGCCGGCCGGGCGCAGACGCGATTTTGACACGCCCCGGTATCTTGCACAAAACCCTTGACAACGCCCCGCAAATGTGCTAGAATTGATTAACTGGAAACGATTGCAAGACCGTTGACGCATCTCCTTCTTCACACTGACCGGCAACCGACTGCCAAAAGACTGGGTGGACGAGCTTGAGCAGGGAAGAGAAGATCTCCATACGGGACGTAGCCAACCTGGCCGGCGTATCGGTCTCATCAGTCTCGCGCGCCTTGAGCGGCCATCCCCATGTCTCACGCGCCCTGCGCGATCGGGTGGAAGCGGCGGTGCGAGAGACCGGCTATCGTCCTCATCTCCTCGCCCAGGGCCTCCGCACCGGCAATACCCGTTCTGTAGGCTTCCTGGTCGGCCTCATCTCCAACCCGGCCGTCGCTGTGATCTATACGAACGCCGCAGCGGTGCTGGCCTCGCGTGGCTATGCGACGCTTTTGGCAACTTCACAGAATGATCCGCGTCAGGACGTGATGTACCTGCGCTTCCTGGCAGACCGTCAGGTAGACGGTCTGATTGTCTCCACGGCCGCCGGCGGGCCAGACCAGGCCGGCGCGGTGGTGATGGATCTGGGCATCCCAACGGTGATGCTGGATCGCGCCCTGCTGCCGGCCAGGCACGTCAGCGCCGTGCAATCTGACCATGTGGGTGGGATGCGGGCGGCGGTGAGCCACCTAGCCGCGCAAGGTCACCATCGCATCGCGTTGATTGGGGCGCCCGACTACTTCTATTTGGGGCGCGAGCGCACCCAGGCTTTTCGCGCCGCGATGAAAGAGGCCGGCCTGGCGATTGAAGCGGAGCTGTTACGCACGGTAGCCATGCACGAGTCGGCGGCTTACGCCGAGACCCTATCGCTCTTGAGCCTGCCGCGGCCCCCCACGGCGCTGATCGCCGGCGGCAACGTCCTCTTGACCGGCGTACTGCAGGCCATGCGCGAGCGGGGCGTCGCCATCGGGCGCGATATCGCGCTGATCGGAGCCGACGATATCGAAGTGGCTCGACTCAACACGCCGCCCATCACCGTCATCTCGCGCGATCTGGCCCAGGTGGGCGAGAGCGCGGCGCATTTGCTCCTGGAGACGATGGTCAAAGAGGGCGGCGCCATCGTCAGGATTCCCACGCGGCTGATTGTGCGCGAGTCTACC
>CAIQJD010000775.1 GCA_903872005.1 uncultured bacterium
ATAGATCAGGTCGAAGGTACGCAGGGCGTCCATGGTGCGGAAGAGGAGCGCCACCACGATGGTCGGCGCGACCATGGGGATGGATGCGCCGGAAGCGGAACCAGCCGCGCGCCCCATCCACCTTGGCTGCATCATAGATGTCTTGCGGGATGATGGCCAGGCCGCCCAGCAGGAAGATGGCAACGATGGAAGACATCTTCCAGACGTCGGCGAAGATGACGGCGTGCATTGCCAGAATCGGCTCGGCCAGGAAGACCGGCGCGACTTGGACGAGGCCGATCTGCTTCATGAGCGCGCCCACGCCGACGTCGGCGTTGAAGAGCCAGCGCCAGATCGAGGCGTTGATGATGGGCGGGATAGCCCAGGGAATGACGATGATGGAGCGCAAGATGCCGGCGGTGCGCCGACCCACCCAGAAGGTCGTCAGCGCCATGCCCAGGCCGATGATGAACTCCAGCGTCACGGACAGGACCGTGAAGTAGAGCGTGTAGCCGGCGGCGTTCAAGAATTGCCGGCTCTGCATCACGTCAATGTAGTTCTTCAGTCCGACGAAAGTGGATTGCATCCAGTCTACGGTATAGCGCAGGTCGAACAGGCTGTAGAGCAGCGTCTGGATAATGGGATAATAGTAGAAAACGACGATGCCGAGGAAAGCCGGCAAGAGGAACAAGATGACGGTTTCCGTCTCGTGGAAGTTTAGCCGGATGGATTTTCCCAATGCAGCGCCCAGGATGAAACTGCCGATGATTGCCGCCAGGCCGGGGAAAATACCCCACTGTGGCACGGCCAAAACCAATAGCGCAGAGACCATATACAGGCCGCCCAGGGCGTAGACCAGGATGCGCGCGAGGTTCTTCTTGCCACGCGTCAGCCGGGCCGCGCGCAGGAGCATGGTCAGGCCCACGAAGAGCAGGCCAATGACGATCAGGTAGAAGGCGATGATTTTGGCGAGGGCCAGCAACGTTTCTGTCAGGGTCATGGAGACGCTCCTGAAGGCGGTTCCTGGGGCCGGGCCGGCGGTCGGCCCGGCCCCAGGGGATGAGCAGCGAACGTTACTTCTTGGCCGGCGGGATGGCGTCAATGCGCTTGCACGCGTTGGTCAGCGCCTGTTCCGGCGTCTTGATCTTGGTCAACGCGCCATGCAGTTCTTCAGCCAGGATGTTCGCCATTTCCGAGTAGAGCGGGGTCGGGATGGGCGGGGTGGCGGTATCGGCCACCGCCTGGATGAGCGGCATGTTCGGGTTGTTCTTGATCACATCGGCGTCTTTGTAGACGTTCATATTGGCCTGGATCGGGCCTTGCGAGAGGTTGAAGGTCTTCTGCACGGGGAAGTCGAACATCAGCTCCAGGACCTTGGCCGCGGCCTGCGGGTTCTTGGAGTATTTGTTGATGCCGAAAGCCCAGCCTTCATAATAGCCGGTAGCCTTGCCGCCGGCCTGCGCCGGGTTCGGGATGAAGCCCCACTTGCCGGCAACCTGCGACTTCTTGGGATCGTCCAGCCAGAACATCATGTCTTGCCGGCCGGTGTGGAAGATGGCCTTGCCGCTGGCGAAGCGCACCTGGGAATCCTCTTCCTTCCAGGTGGTGACTTCTTTCGGCGAGATGCCCTGATCAATCAGGCCGACCATGTACTTGAGGGCCGCCTGACCTTCCGCGCTGGTCATCGCGCACTTGTTGTTGGCGTCGAAGTACTTGCCGCCGAAGCCGCCCAGGTACTCGACCCAGCGGTTCACCAGCACCCAGTCGTTGAGGGCCGGCCAGGTCCAGCCGGTCATGTCGGGGTTCTTCGCCATAATTTGCTTGGAGATCGTCACGACATCGTCGTAGGTCTTGGGAGGCTTGAGGCCGGCCGCTTCGAGCAGGTCTTTGCGGTAGTAGAGGCCGCCGATGCCGCCCCACCACGGGCCGAGGCCGACGAGGTCGCCCTTATAGGTGTGAGCCTTCATGTATTGCGGGTTGAGCTGCTCCAGGATTTTGGGGCTGATGAGGTTATTGAGCGGGAGGAGCCAGCCGGCTTCGGCGAATTCGGCCGTCCAGTATGCGCCGACGCCCAACAAATCGGTGGTGCCATCCTTGGCGACGAACCAGGTCACATAGTTGTCGTGCCAGGGGCCGGCTTCGTAGGGCATCACGTTCAGCCGCACGTCAATGTCGGGATATTTGGCTGCCACGGCCGCCTTGATCTCTTCAAAGGGCGGCTTGGCCGGGCCGAACGTCATATTGAAGTAGTTGTTGTAGGCGATGGTGACGATCGTCTTGTCGCGGATGACTTCCTTGACCGTCTCTTTGGTGACTTCCTTAATGACTTCTTTGGTCACCGGCACTTGCTTCTCGACCACGACCGTCTGCACCACAGGCTTCTCAACGACCACTTGCTTCTCGACTTCGATGACCTGGGGCGTGGGCGCGGGGCCACAGCCAACCAGCAGGCCGCTGAGCACTACCAATACCATAGCGATGGAGCAAATCTTCTTCGACATGTTTCTCCTTCACTCCTTCCCGGGTACGTGAGTACAGGTCTCGCAGCGTGAACCGAAATCTCCGATGCAACTACAGGGTTAGACGTTTCACCTCCTATCCAAGCGACACACTGCCAGGGGCGCCGGCCCATCCGCGCCGGCGCAACGCCAATTTCAAGCTCTGCTATTAGCGGGTGACGTGCAAGTAGTATCTGTAGCGATCCGCTCGGCCGATGATCTGGTGGAATTCGATGGGCGTGCCGTCGCCGGCGAAGATGACGCCCTCTACCAGCAGCAGGGGCGCGCCGCGCGGCACCTGCAAGTGATAGGCCTGATCTTCATCAGCCACGGTGGCTTCGATGGTTTTGTCAGCGGCGGCCATCCGCACGCCTTTGCGCTCCAACAAGCCCCACAACGAGGTCTCGCGAGTGAGTTCGGCTTCGGTGAGGGCGACGGATTCGGGCAGACGCAAGTAGGACAGGTTGAGGGCGATGCTTTCGCCGTCGGCCAGGCGCAGGCGCTCGACCATCCAGATGGGCGCGCCGGGTTCCAGTTGCAGCGCGTGGGCGATGCGGCCGGCCGCCGGCTCGCGGCGCAAGGCCAGCAGGCGCACGCCGGGTTGCATACCGCGCGCCTCGATCTCTTCCGAGAAGCTGGTCAGCTTGGCGACGCCGCGCTGGATGTGCGCCGGCGCCACGAAGGTGCCGCGACCCTGTTCGCGCTGCACATAGCCGCGCCGCTCCAGCTCTTCCAGGGCGCGGCGCACGGTGATGCGGCTGACGCCGAACATCTCGATCAGCTCGCGCTCGGCCGGCATGGCTTCATGCGGCTTGATCTGGCCGTCTACGATCTGACCCAGCAACAACTCGCTCAATTGATGGTAGAGCGGGAGCGGCGAGTTGCGATCAAGAGACACGCGGGTCCTCCGACTTGCTGAGATGGATGTGCCGGCCGGCTGCCGGCGGGCGTACGCTGCGCCAGCGATAGGCCGATGCGCGCACTGAGTATGATGTCATGTTGTTATAACCATTTTAGCACAGCTTCTGTCGGAAGTCAAGAGGCTTTTTTTCGCAGTGCGGCCCTCCAGCCGGGCGCACTTGACACTTATCGCGCATGCGGATATGATAATTGTATCGTCAGGTCGCTTCAATACAAGGGCGCATTCATTTAGAGGAGTACAGCATGGTCAAAATCATTACCGATACGACCGCCGTCCTCGATCCCGCCTGGACCCGTCAGAAGGGCATCCCCTATATCCCCCAGGTCATCTATTTTGGCGAGGAATCGTTTCTCGAGCTGGAGGATATGCCCCTGGATGAGTTCATGCGCCGGCTCAAGAGCGCGTCGGTCATGCCGCGCACGGCGGCCCCGCCGCCGGGATTGTTCATCAAGGCTTTTCAGGAATTGGGCGCGGAGACGAATACCATCCTCTGCATTCATCCCTCATCAGAAGTCTCCGGCACCGTGCGTTCCGCGCAAATCGCTAAAGAAGAAGCCTTCCCCCACGCGGATATCCGCATCATTGACACGCGCACCATCGCCGGCCAGTTGGCGATGATGGTTCACGCGGCCCAGGGGTGGGTCGAAGCCGGCCTGAGCGCCGACGCCATCGTCGCCCGGCTCAATGACCTCATCCTGCGCTCGCGCACCCACTTCCTGGTAGCCACGCTGGAATACTTGCAGCGCGGCGGGCGCATCGGCGGCGCGGCGGCCATCATCGGCCAGCTCTTGCAGGTTAAGCCAATTTTGACGCTGCGGAATGGCCGCGTCGAGCCGCTGTCGCGCGAGCGCACGATGAAGCGCGCCTCGGCGCGCCTGTGCGAGATGGTGCTGGACGAGATGGCTACCGACGTCTCGCCCTGTTTGCAAATCATGCACTCCGAAGCACCGGCTCACGCCCAGGAGCTACGCGACTACTTCAGCAAGACGCTGAAGCGCGACGACATCATGATTACCAACCTGGCGCCGGCCATCGTCACACACGCCGGCCCCGGCACGGTCGCCATCGGCTTCACCGCCACGCAATAACCCCCTCGGCGCGGCGGCCGTGGCCGCCGCGCCCCCTGAATCCCTGCGCCCATTGGCATCCTCGGAGGCGGAACCATGCTCGAAATCATCAAGATAGACACATCGCAACGCCGGCAAGTGGATCGCTTCATTCGCATGCACGTGGACCTGTATCAGGGCTGCCCGATGTGGGTTCCGCCCCTGTGGGATGAGGCGCGCGCCCAACTGGATCGCACGCGCAATCCCTATTTTGAGTTCTCGGACGCCGATTTCTTCCTGGCTGTCCGCGATGGCAAGGACGTGGGCCGCATCGCGCTCCTGGAAAATCGCCGCTACAATGACTACAAGCACGAAAACGTCGCCTTCTTCTATCTGTTCGATGCCATTGACGACCTGGAAGTCTCACGCGCCCTCTGCAAGACCGGCGACGCATGGGCCAAGGCGCGCGGCCTGCGTAAGATCATCGGCCCCAAAGGCTTCCTGGCCTTCGACGCCTTCGGCATCCTCGTGCAGGGCTTCGAGTACGTGCCGGCCATGGGCGTCGGCTACAACTACGCGTACTACGACCGGCTGCTGGCCGACGCCGGCTTTCTGAAATACACCGACATCGTCTCTGGCCTGCTGGACGCCCAGCAGTTCCACATCCCGCCGCGCGTGTTGGAGCTGGCCGAGCGCGTCAAGGAGAAGCGCGGCATCACCATCAAAGCCTTCAAGAACAAGCAGGAGCTGCGCGCGTTCGTGCCGCGCATCATGGAAGCCTACAACGGCATGTTCATCAACAACTGGGAGTATGTGCCGATCACGGTCAACGAGACGCGTGCCATTGAAGCGCGCCTGATGGATATTCTGCGTCCCGACCTGATCAAACTGGCGATGAAAGATGACGCGGTCATCGGCTTCTTGCTCGGCTTCCCTAACGTGAACCGCACGATCCAGGCGATCAAGGGCCGGCTGTGGCCCTTCGGCTTCCTCCGCTTGTTGCGCGCCTTGCAGACCACCCGCTACGTAGACCTCAACGGCTTCGGCGTCTTGCCACAGCATCAGGGCGGCGGGGCCAACGCCGTCATGTATGCCGAGATCTATCACACCGTCAAGCAGGGCGGCTTCCTCTATGCCGATCTGGTGCAGATGGAAGAGAAGAACGATAAGATTCAGGCGGAGATGAAGGCGCTGGGCGTGACGTTCCACAAGTGTCACCGCATGTATTACAAGGATTTGGTCTAGCAATGGCGCACGTGCTCGTGATGACGACCGACAAACTGGATATCTTGCCGGCGATCCTGGCCCGCTGGCGCGAGGTCGGCGTGCCCGGCGCGACCATCTTACGCAGCGTGGGCAGCTTCCGCGCCGCCTCGTGGCTAGAGCGCGTCGGGCAATCCATGCTCGGCGGAGCCTTCGATTCGGAAGAGCTGCAGCAACGCACCCTCATCGCCGTCATTGAAGAGGATGCCGTGCTGGAAGCAGCCATTGCTGAGGCGGAACGCCTGATCGGCGGATTCGATCAGCCGAAAAGCGGTATCCTCTTCGTCTTCCCCGCGCCGCGCGTCCTGGGCCTGCATAAGCGCCGGCCGCCCAGTCCTGAGCAGATCGTCGCCAGCGCGCCGGCCGCCGCGGACGCCTGGGCGCGCCTGCGCGCCGCGCCCATCGAGACGGCGCTGCCCCAGTGGCGGCGCCTGCCGGCGCTGGTCGGCCCCGACGCGCCCCTCACGACCGTGGCTGCGGCGATGGCCGAGCGGCCGGACATGCGTATCGCCGGCGTCGTTAATCCCGAAGGCCGGCTCGTCGGCGTCATCCGCCTGGAAGCCCTGGCTTCCGACCTTTTCATCGAATGGATGCCCGAAGAGTTTTTGAGCCGCGTCGCCGATCTGGATCAGACCTTGCAATACGCCGACAGTCTGAAGCATCGCACCGCGGCCGACGTGATGGACAAGCCGGTCAGCGCCCGACCGACCGATGTCGTGCGCGAGGCGTTCCGACGGATGCAGGATGCGCGGTTACCGGCCATCCCCCTGGTGGACGAGGCCCAGCGCGTCGTTGGCTGCGTCGGGCTGTTGGAACTGCTGGCCCTCTTCACCGCGCACGGCGCGCCGACCGAAGGAACGCATTGAGATGCAAACGATCATCGCCGCCGTCGTCTTCCTGTTGGTCTATGCCGCCATCGTTTCGGAGAAAGTGAACCGGACGCTGGCGGCCCTGGCCGGCGCAGTGCTGATCATCGCGCTGGGCGTGCTCAACCAGGAAGAAGCCTTCCGCGCCATTGACCTCAACGTCATCTTCCTGTTGGTGGGGATGATGGTCATCGCCGGCATCATCGGCGAGACCGGCGTCTTCCAATGGATGGCCGTCCAGGCAGTGCGCGCCGGCCGCGGCCGGCCTTTTCCCATCCTGGTCGTGCTCTGTCTGGTCACGGCTCTCACCTCGGCCCTGCTCGACAATGTCACGGTAGTCGTCCTGATCGCGCCGGTCACGCTCTACATCGCCTCGCACCTGCGCCTCAGCCCGGCGGTCTTCCTCATCGCCGAGACCCTGGCGGCCAACATCGGCGGCGCGGCGACGCTGATCGGCGACCCGCCCAATATCCTGATCGCCAGCGCGGCCAACCTGGATTTCTTGGCCTTCGCCGGCGCGATGCTCCCCATCGCGCTCCTCAACTTGGCGGCGATGTTGGGCGTGCTCTATGGGCTGACGCGCGCCGAATGGCGCAAGCTGCCGGCCGGCCGCGCCGGCATCGAGTTGGACGCCAGGAGTCTCATCACCAACGCGCCGTTGCTGCGTAAGGCGCTCGCCGTCATGGCCCTGGCGTTGTTGGGATTCGGTTTTCACGGCGCGCTGCACCTGGAAGCGGCCACCATTGCGCTCAGCGGAGCCACGCTGCTGCTCCTCTGGTCACGGCGCGACCCGCATCCCTGCTTCAGTCAGATCGAGTGGACAACGCTCTTCTTCTTCATCGGCCTGTTCATCCTGGTGGAAGGGCTGGTGAAGGTGGGGCTGATCGCCCGCGCCGCTGATGCGATCTTGCATTTGACCGGCGGGAACCTGCGCCTGACTACCACGGCATTGCTCTGGTTCTCCGCCCTGACTTCGGGGATTGTGGACAATATTCCTTATACGGCGACCATGCTGCCCCTGGTGGAAAGTCTGGGCAGAGCGATGTCGGAGCGGCCCTTGTGGTGGGCGCTGGCCATGAG
>CAIQJD010000776.1 GCA_903872005.1 uncultured bacterium
CTCTCCAGGTGCTGGAGCGCTTCCTCTCCGTTCGCGGCTGTATGCACGCCAAAGCCGGCGCCCGACAGCCGGTCAGACACCACTTTGAGGATGAGCTTGTTATCATCAACGACTAAGATGCGATCTTTTGGGGCGTCCATATCCGACAACCTTGATATTCAATAAGCTGACGATCTCATTATACCATGTTTGTCGTAATTTTTCAATCATGAGAAGCTATTCGGGGGGCAGGCTCTCATGACGGGGTCTGGGAGTTGGGAGCGCCGGCGTTGGCGTGGCGGCCGGCGTCCAGGTGGGCTGTGGCGTGGGCGTCGCATCGGCCACGACGTAGTTCAGAATGCCCTGGTAGACAGCCCAGGCGATCTGGCCGCGCCGGCATTCCAGTTGGGCGCAGGCCGGCGCCAGGATGGCGTGCGGGGCATCGGCGTAGATGGGCTGGGTCAGGCGGGCGGCTTCAGCCGTATTGGACAGGAACGCCGGCTCAATCAGCGCGCCGGGCATGTTGGTGCGCCGCAAGATCGAAGCCCGATAGCGCCGGGTCCCGAAGGGGAAGAATTCATCGGCCGTCATGCCGACGCTCAGGGTGGGGTAGAGGACATCGTAGATGGCTTGCGCCAGCTTGAGATCGGCATCGTTGTCATAGAGCACCAGGGAGCCGTTTGGCTCCGGCGTGCTGACGCTGTTGGTATGCACCGAGATGACGAAGGAAGCCTCTTCGCGATTGCAGAAATCGTTCCGTTCGGTGTTGGTGCGGGTAACGTCGTCCGCGCGTACCATAGTAACCGTTGCGCCGGCGGCTTCCAGGAGGTATTTGAGGGCGTAACTGATGTCGAGGTTGATGTCGCTCTCATGCAGGCCGGCGGCCGCGTTGACGGCGCCGGGGTCACTGCCGCCATGTCCCGGGTCCAGGCAGATTTTCGCGCCAGCCAGGGGCGCGGCCGAGTGTGCGCTGGTTGGTCGTGCGATGGCAGCGAGGCCGGCTACGGTCAGCAGAAGACACAACCACGGAAGGATGCGTTTCATAAAGGGTACTCCAAAGTATGGCGTTGCAGGTGGCCGGCATGATCCAGATGGCCGGTCATGCGGTTCGCAGCGTAATGTAATCCTAACCGAGTTTGCGGAAGCTGTCAAATGCACTTAAGCCGCCTTGATATGCGCCTGGCTTTGTGCTAGAATCTTCGGTAGGAGGATTCGGGATGTCCAATCTCACTCTTTTCGACCGTCTTGCCGATACGGCGCCGATGCCGGCGCTCTTCCTGGGACATGGCTCGCCCATGAATATCATCCAGGACAATAGCTACACGCGCAGCCTGGCCGCGTTGGGTCGGCGTTTGCCGCGCCCGGCTGCCATTCTGGTCGTTTCTGCCCATTGGATGACGTCGGGCGTGTTGGTCGGCTGTATGGAACGGCCGCGCACCATTCACGATTTCTATGGCTTCCCCAGGGAGCTGTACGAGCGCCGCTACGCTTGCCCCGGCGCGCCGGCCTTCGGCCAGGCCACGCTGGAACTGTTGCGCGAGGCGCGCGGCGATCTGGCCTGGGGCCTGGATCATGCCGCCTGGGCCGTGCTGACCCATCTCTACCCCCAGGCCGACATCCCGGTCTTCGAGCTGAGCCTGGACTTGAGTATGCCGGCGCGGCGGCACTTTGAGCTGGGCCGGCTGCTGCGCCCCTTGCGCCGCAAGGGCGTCCTCATCCTGGGCAGCGGCAACATCGTGCACAA
>CAIQJD010000777.1 GCA_903872005.1 uncultured bacterium
CCCCGGTCTCCAAGCCGTGTGTGGTATTCGCGCGCGTCGCGCCGGCGCGGCTACACCTGTTTGGTCAGCTCGCCGTAGACTTCCGGCCGGCGCTTCTTGAGCGGGAACCAGGGATTGCGGCGCACGCGGTCATAAATCTCGCCGTCCAGCTCGCCGGCGACCCACTGATCGCCGGGGGCCGGCCGCGAGCGCGCCGTCATCTCGCCTTCGGGGCTGAGGATATATGCCCCGCCGACGTGAGAGCTGTGCCCATCGAAGCCAACCTGATCCGAGAAGATGGCGAAGACGCCGTTGGTCTTGGCCTGGATGTCGTGCAGCTTGGCATTGGGGCGCGCGTCCAGCAGCGCGCGCTGATTGGCAATCAGCTCCTCGTCGGTGCAGTGTTTCTCCGCGCCGTCGAAGGTCAGGAAGCCGTCGGGGTTGAGCATCTTGCGGATGGCATGAGGGATGAGGATGACCTCCGCGCCCATCAGGGCCAGGATGCGCCAGCTCTCCCAGAAGTCGCTGTCGTGGCAGATGGCGACGCCGGCTTTGCAGAAGCCCAGGTCGAAGAGGCCCCATTCATACGCCTGGCGGAAGCGGAAGAACTCGTCGTAAGAGGCGTGTACCTTGCGCTGGATGCCGATGAGGCCGGCCGGCCCAACCAGCGCATAGGCATTGTAATGCGTGCCGCGGAACAGCTCGGCGAAGCCGTAGGCGACGATGATGTCGCAGGCTTTGGCCTGGGCCTGCATCAACTGGAAGATGCGCCCATTCGCCTCTTCGGCGAATTGCACTACTTCGGCGCTGCCGTTGTGACCGGTGACGGATAGCTCCGGGAAGGCCACCAGCCGGCAGCCGGCCGCGGCCGTCTCTTGAATCATGCGGAGATGGGTCTGGATGTTGCGCTCCAGGTCCTGATATTTCACATCCACCTGGGTGGCCGCGGCTTTGAACTTTTGCATTTCCCGATACCTGCTCCTGATGCTAACGCGATGGCTCGCGGCGCTCGCGCCTGTCGTCTTTCTCTACCAGGACGAGGCTGAGGACGAAGCTGACGACGCTGATGACCAGCCCGCCCCAGAAGGCCGGCGCGAAGCCAGCCACGTTGAAGCTGATGCTCAAAATGCCGGCAATCCACGACACCAGGAGCAACATCAACGCGTTGATGATCAGGGTGAACAGCCCCAGGGTAACGATGATCAGTGGGCAGGTGAGGAGCTTGAGCGCCGGCCGGAGCAGCGCGTTAACCACGCCGATGATGAGCGCCACAATCGCCAGGGTCGGCCAGGGGCTTTCCACGGTAATTCCCGGCACGAGCCGCCAGGCGGCCCACACGGCTGCGGCATTGATCAGCAGACGAATGATGAGTTTGCCCATACGTTCCCCTCCCTCAGAAGATGGCGTCGCTCAGACGACCTTCTCACGCACCACGGCGCTGGCATAGTCCAGGATCGCGACGACCAGGGCGATGGCCCACACCGCGGTAGCCGCGTCGCGGTATTGCAGCAGGTTGATCCACTGAATCAGCAGGAAGCCGATGCCGCCGCCGCCCACGAAGCCGATGATGGTGGACATACGCACGTTGATGTCCCAGCGGTAGATGGTAAACGATAAGAAGGGCGGGATCACCTGGGGCACTACGGCGAAGATGATGGTTTGCAGCCGGTTGGCGCCGGTGGCGGTGATGGCTTCGATGGGGCCGGGGTCAATGCTCTCGATGGCTTCGGAATAGAGCTTGCCCAGCGACGCTACGGAGTGGAGGGTGAGGGCCAGGACGCCGGCGTAGGGGCCGATGCCCACCCACACCGCGAAGATGATGGCATAGATCAACGGCTCAATGGCGCGCAGGATGTTCAGCAGCGTGCGCGTGATGTAGTAGACGGCCAACCCCACTTTGCTGCGCGACATCAGGTTACGCGCGCTGATGAAGCTGACCGGGATCGAGACGAAGATGCTGATGGTCGTCGCCATCAGGGCCAGGAAAATCGTCTCGATCATCTTCTCGACGACGAGGCGCAGGGTTTCGGTGGGCTGCCACGGCCCTTCGCGCCTGGAATATTCGACGTGGAGCTTCTGCTTGTCCTTGGGCGAGGCGCGACCGCCCTCTGTGGGAATGGCGATCTCCAGGATCAGGTTGCCGGCGGCGTCGCTCTTGGGCTTGTTGAGCAGGGTGAGGCCGCCGATGGCGTCTTCCCACCAGATTTTCACGTCCTGGTCGGCCGGCAGGTTGTGCGCTTCCAACTGGATGGCGTCGCCCACGCCGCCGCAGGTGGTGGAGAGGGTGAAGTAGGCGCCGGGGCCGGCCGTCGGCTGGGCCGGCGGCTCGGCCGGGCAGGGCACCTGCACCGTCGCTTTCAGCACCGTTTTGATCTCCGGCCGCTCGAACAGCTTCGGTTGCAACAGGTCGGCCAGGAGCGGCTTGACCAGATAGGCGTCGGTGAAAAGGACCTTCAGATCAATCTTGGTGATGCGCCAGCCCCAGACGTAGACCGCGATCGCCAGGATGACGATGACCCAGGAGCCGATGCGAACCAGGGTCCGGTTGGGCGCTTTGTTTTGTTTCATGGTCGTCCTCCAACGTCCTTCGTCGTCTCGCCGGCGTCAGGCAATCTCGACTTCCATCGCGTCTTCGCCATAGATCTCTTTGAAGCGCTTCTCGTCAATGTCGCGGGGCGCCCCATCGAAGACGATCTGGCCGGCTTTGAGGGCGATGATGCGCGTCCCGTAGCGCCGCGCCAGGCTCAAGAAGTGCAGGCTGCACAGGACCGTGATGCCATCTTCTTTGTTGAGCTGTTCGAGATACTTCATCACCGAGTGAGACGTCGCCGGGTCGAGGCTCGCCACCGGCTCGTCGGCCAGCATCATCTTGGGCTGCTGCATCAGGGCGCGGGCGATGCCGACGCGTTGTTGTTGGCCGCCGGAAAGCGCATCCGCGCGGTTGTGCGCCTTGTCGAGGATGCCGACACGGGCCAGATTCCGCAGGGCCATCTCGCGGTTGACCCTGTCGAACCACATGAAGACGCTGGGGAAGGTCGGCACGTAGCCCAGCCGGCCGGAGAGGACGTCGTTCAACACCGAGGAGCGTTTCACCAGGTTGAACTGTTGGAAGATCATGCCGATGTTACGGCGGACGAGCCGCAAGTTCGCGCCAGAGGCGGCCGTGACATCTACGCCGTTCCAGGTGATGCGCCCTTCGGTCGGCTCGATGAGCCGGTTGATGCAGCGCAATAACGTAGACTTGCCTGATCCGCTCAGGCCAATCAGGACGACGAATTCGCCATCCTGCACATCAAAGGAGACATCGTTGAGCGCCCGGGTACCATCTTCGTAGACCTTCGTGAGATGCTCGATCTTGAGCAAGACCCACCTCCCTCAGAGCCGGCTGTGCGAAAGGATGCGGCGACAGGAGAGACTCGTTGCCGGCTGCAATGATACTACAATTCGCGCGCCATCGCAAGCCGGCCGGCGCGCCGGCCATCCACGAATGGAGGGCACGAATATACGAATGGCTGCTCTCATTTACCTGTTGCGATTCGTTTATTCGTGGCTATTCGTGGATGGCCGGCGCAGGCCGCCGCGTGCGTAGGCAAGCCTACGCAGTCCAGAGATGCCTACAGCGCGCCGACCGCCTCGATCTCCACCAGACCGCCCAGGGGCAGCGCGGCGACCGCAAACGCCGAGCGCGCCGGGAAGGGCGCGGGGAAGAACGACTTGTAGACTTCGTTCACGCTCTTGAAGTCGTTGATGTCCTTCAAGAAGACAGTCACTTTGACGACCTTGTCCAGGCCGCTGCCGGCCTCTTCCAGGATCGCCTTCAGGTTGAGCAGGGCGCGGCGCGCCTGATCGGTCACGTCGCCTTCGACGAACTTGCCGGTGGCCGGGTCCAGGCCAAGCTGGCCGGCGGTGAAGACGAAGCCATTGGCTTTGATCCCCTGGGAATAGGGGCCGAGGGCCGGCGGCGCGCCGGCGGTGACGATCGCTTCGCGGGTCATACATTCCTCCTCATGATTCAACCATTATCGGACGCGCGCAAGGCGCTACATAACGAATTGACCGGCCTGCGCCAACGTCCCCAACATGCTGACGATGATTTGCGCGGCCAGGAAGCTGGTCATGTCGGCGATGTCCAGGCTGGGCGCGACTTCCACGAAATCGAAGCCGACGACGCGGCCGCGCGCCGCCACGCCGCGCAGCAGGGCCAGCGTCTGGTAGTAGCTCAGGCCGCCGGCCGGCGCGAACCCCGTCCCCGGCGCGATGGCCGGCTCCAGCCCATCCACATCCAGGGTGATGTAGTAGTCGGCGGAGGCCGGCAGCCGGCGCAGGACTTCTTCCGGGCCGAGCCGGTGCAGCGTTTCGGCCGGGATCAGCACGCTCCCGAAGGCGCGCGCCGCATCCACTTCGGCCTGGCGCGCGCTGCCGGCGGCGCGCAGCCCAATCTGCATCATCGAGCGCACCCAGGGCATCTCGGAGCCGCGCCGCATGGGGCTGCTCTGCCCGTAGCGCTCCCCGTTCACCTCGTCGCGCCAATCGAGATGGGCGTCCAACTGCACCACACAGAGCGACCCGCGTCCTTCATACGCGGCCAGCGCCGGCGTGGTCACGCCGTGATCGCCGCCGAGGATGATGGGGAACGCGCCGCGCCCCAGGATGGTCTGGATGGCGGTCGTGGCGGCGCGCCGGTTCTCGGCGTGCCGGCCGGGGAGCATGGCGACGTCGCCGCAATCGGCGATGGTCGCCGGCGGGTCGCCCAGGACGGGGCCGTCGAAATCAAAGTTGTAATGGCGCAGCATGGGGATCAGGCGCGCCGATTGGGCGCGGATGGCGGCCGGCGCCGGGCCGCACTGCACATAGGAGCCTTGCATGTCATACGGCGTGCTGTAGGGCACGCCGATGACGGCAATCTGGGCGTCTAGCGCATCCAGATCGGCGCACCGCGGCGCGCCGAGGAAGGTCGGCCGGTCGGCCGGCACGGGTCGGGTCAAGGCTGGCATGGCAACCTCCGGGAAGCATAGTCGTCGCACAGGTCGTTGAGGGTACAGCCGGCGCACGCCGGCCGCTGCGCTTTGCAGACGCGCCGGCCGTGCGCGATCAGATTCAGATGGAACGGGTAAAAGGTCTCGGCTGGCATCAGCGCCTCGATGATCTGCTCGATCTTGGGCGCGGCGGCGTTGGCCGGCGCCAGGCCCAGCCGCCGGCAGACGCGCTGCACGTGGGTATCCACCGGAAAGGCCGGCATGCCCAGGGAGAAAAGGAGCACAATCGCCGCCGTCTTGGGGCCGATGCCCTTGATGCGCGTCAGCCAGGCTTGCCCTTCGGCGACCGGCAGCTCGCGCAAGAAGTCGAGGCTCAACTCGCCGCGCTGCTCGGCGATATAATTCAGCGTTTCCTGGATGCGCGGGGCGCGCTGGGCCGAAAGGCCGGCCGGCCGGATCGCCTCCTGCACCTCTCCCACCGGGGCCTGACGCACGGCCTCCCAGGTGGGGAAGCGTTCGACCAGCCGGCGATAGGCGCGGTCGCGGTTGATATCGGTGGTGCTCTGGCTCAAGATGGTGTTGACGATCTGCGAGACCGGATCGTCGCCGACCTGCCAGACCGGCCGGCCGTAGGCGGCGATGAGCCGGGCGTGGATGGCGAGGGCTTTGGCGGAGAGGGCGTCGCTCATCACAGGCGCATCTGCTCCCCCCACGCCAATACGCGCTCATCCGCCCCGAAGCGCCCGGCGAGCTGCACGCCCAACGGCATACCGGCGGCGTCCTTGCCGGCCGGCAATGCCAGGGCCGGCAGGCCGGCGTGCGTCCAGGGGAGGCTCATGATCGGGTCGCCGGTGTATTCCAGGCCGCGCGGAGCCGGCCCGGTGGCCGCCGGCGTGATCCACAGGTCGAGGCCGGCGGCGTCCATGGCCCCTTCCAGCTCGGCCCGCAGCGCCGGCAGGCTGCGGCGCAGGTCGGACACCTCGGCCGGCGTCATCTCCAGGCCCTCGCGGATGATGGCGGCAGTGCGCGGCCGGTAGAGGTCGGCATACTGCGGGAACCAACGCGCGTGGACGCCGGCGACTTCGCCGGCCATGAGGCGCTTGTGCCGGCGGTTGATCTCGGCGATGTCGGCGAAAGCCGGGACGCGCCGCACGGTATAGCCGCGCGCTTCCAGCCGGCGGACGCTTTCCTCGAAGGCGGCCAGGGCGGCCGGCGCGGCCTGTTCCAGATAGGGGCCGGTCGGGATGCCCAGGATGGGCCGGCCGGTCGGCGGCGCGGCCGGCCACCAATCGGCGCACAGAACGCCGGCGGCCAGGGCCATGCCGGCGATGTCTTGCGTGAAGCAGCCCAGCGTGTCCAGGGAGATTGAGAAGGGGATCACGCCGGCGACGGAGGCGCGCCCGAAGCTGGGCTTGAAGCCGACGATGCCGCAGAAGGCTGCCGGCCGCATCACCGAGCCGATGGTCTGCGTCCCCAGGGTCAGGGGGCAGAAGCCGGCGGCGACGGCGGCGGCCGAGCCGCTGCTGGAGCCGCCCGGCGTATGTTCCAGGTTGTGCGGGTTGCGCGTCGGCCCCGGCTCGAAGAAGGCGAATTCGGTGGTGGCGGTCTTGCCCAGGATCAGCGCGCCGGCGGCGCGCAGGGCGGTCACGCTGGCGGCCTCTTCGCCCTGAAAGAGGGTCGCCGGCAAGCGCGCGCCGGCGCGGGTGGGGAAGCCGTCGGCGCGGATGATGTCCTTGACCCCGACCAGGGCGCCGAAGAGGGGCGGGCGGCCGGCGGGGTCGGGGTAGCGCTGGATCAGGTCGGCGGCGTCGGATAGCAAGCGAGCG
>CAIQJD010000778.1 GCA_903872005.1 uncultured bacterium
ATGTTCATCACGGCGCTCTTCCTGCTCATGGCGATCTTCGTGCCCATCGTCTTCCCCTATGACGCGACCATAGATTCGGACCTGGCGAATCAGCTCAAGCCGCCGGCCGCACAGCGCCTCCTGGGCACCGATGAACAGGGGCGCGATGTGCTGAACCGTATCGCGCAGGGGGCGCGCGCTTCGCTGGGCGTAGGCCTGGGCGCGGTCTCGTTCGCCATCGTCATTGGCACCCTGTTGGGGTTGGTTTCTGGCTTCACCGGCCGGTGGCTCGATCTTTTCATCATGTTCATCATGGACATCATGCTCTCTTTCCCTGGCCTCCTGCTGGCGATTGCTGTCGTTGCCCTGGTCGGACCGGGTCTGCGGAACGCGCTCTTCGCCATCGGCGTCGTGAGCATCCCGGTCTATGCGCGCATCGCGCGCTCCACCGTCCTTTCGGTCAAGCAGCAGGAATATGTGACCGCGGCGCGCTGCGTCGGCGCGCCATCGGGGCGCATCTTGTTCCAGCACGTCTTCCCCAACAGCCTCTCGCCGATTCTGGTGCAGGGGACGCTGGGCATCGCCGCCGCGATCCTGGAAATCGCCGCCCTGGGTTTCCTGGGCCTGGGCCAACAACCGCCCTATCCCGAATGGGGGGCCATGCTGGCCGATAGTGTCAAGTATCTCACCAGCGGCGCGTGGTGGGTACTCCTCTTCCCCGGCCTCGCCATCATGCTGACGGTGCTGGGCTTCAACCTGTTGGGCGACGGCCTGCGCGACGCCCTGGATCCGCGCCTGCGCGTGAGCTGAATCACGGCCGGCATCCCGCCGCTATTTCCTCCGGAGGCACTCCATGCAATCCCAGGCTACACCCGCGCCCATCTCCGCCATCGCCGGCCTGCAAGCCCTGGTACGCGACGCCGGCCTGGATGGCTGGCTGCTGTACGACTTTCGCGGCCTGAACCCCTTCCCGGCGCAATTGCTCCACCTCGGCAACGTCATGCTCACGCGGCGCTGGTTCCTGTATATCCCGGCGCAAGGGCCGGCCACCCTGATCCTGCATCACATTGAGCAAGGGGCTTGGCAGCAATTGCTCCCCGACGCCGGCGTGCGCCGCCTCGTTTTCAGCGCCCATCAAGAACTCGACGCCGCTCTGCGCCAGACCCTGGCCGGCGCGCGGCGCATTGCCATGGAGACCAGCCGGCGCGGCGAAGTGCCCTACGTCAGCTTCGTGGACGCCGGCGCGATGGAGCGGGTGCGCGAGTGCGGCGTGGAGGTCGTCTCCAGCGCCGACCTGCTGCAACATCAATTCACCTGGAGCGCAGCCGATCATCAGGCGCACGCGCGCGCCGTGGCCGGCGTGATCCGCGCCAAAGACGCCGGCTTCGAGCTGATGGACGCGCGCCTGCGGGCCGGCGCGCCGATTACCGAGCTGGAAGTGCAGGCGCTCATTGTGCGTACCCTGGCCGAAGCCGGCCTGGAAAGCGACCATCCCGCCATCGTCGCCTTCGGCGACCACGCCAGCGATGGGCATTACACTGTCAGCGCCCAGACCAACCGCCGGCTGGAGCCGGGCCAGTGCGTCCTGTTGGACATCTGGGGCGGCGAAGTCGGCCGGCCGATGGCCGACATCACCTGGGTTGGCTACGCCGGCCAGCCCAACACCGAGTACCTGCGCGTCTGGGACGCCGTGAGCGGCGCGCGCGACCTGGCGATCCAACTGCTGACGACGCGCGCCGTGACCGAAGGCTGGCAGGTGGACCGCGCGGCGCGCGATCTCATCACTGCGCGCGGTTATGGGGCGGCCTTCACCCACCGGCTGGGCCACAGCCTGGGGAGCGGCCGGCCGCACGGGCCGTGCGTCAACCTCGACGACTTCGAGACCCACGACACGCGCCGGTTGCTCGCCGGCCTGGCCGTCACCGTCGAGCCGGGCGTCTACCTCGGCCCCATCGGCATCCGCAGCGAGGTGGATGTCCTGCTGACCGAAACGGGCGCGGTGGTCACCACGCCGATACAGGCCGAGCCGATCTGCCTGGGCGCGCCGGCGGCCTGAGCGGCTCCGAATGGCGCAGAGAGGACGCCGGCGGCCGGCAGCAAGCGCGAAGCAAGGTAGCGTCGTTCGGCCATAGTGAGTGATCTCTACAGCGAATATTGGAGGAGCAGGTCAGTATGCCTGGCAGGTGGAAACTGCTGAACGTCGTTGTCGTGACGCTATGCGTCGGCGGCCTGCTGTCCGGCTGCCTGACCCTGCAAACGCCGGCGCCCCTGACCCCGGTCTCCGTGCAGCTCAACTGGACCCACGCCGGGCCTTTCGCGGGGTTCTATGCCGCGGATCAACGGGGTTTCTTCGCCGCCGAGGGGCTGGATGTCGCGATCCAGCCCGCCGGGTATGATCAGAACTACATCGCGTCAGTGCTCGCCGGCCAGGCGCAGTTCGGCGTCGCCGCCGCGGACGAGCTGATGCTGGCGCGCGCCAACGGCCAGCCCGTCCAGGTCATCGCCATCCTGTCACGCCGTAGCGGGCTTGCTTTTGTCGCGCCGGCCAGCGCCGGCATCCGCCGGCCCACCGACATCATCGGCAAAAAAGTCCGTATCCTTCCGCAGAGCATGGCGGTCTTCCAGGCCATGATGGCGCGCGCCGGCGTCACGCCCGACCAATATACGCTGGTCAATCTCCCCTCCGACGTGGCGCTCTTCGCCGCCGGCGCAGCCGACGTTTGGAGCGTCAACACGAATAATTTCGGTGTGATCTTGCAGGCCGCCGGCTATCAGCTCAGCTTCATCTATCCCGAGGACTACGGCGTCCATTTCTACTCGTCGGCGCTCTTCACCACCGACCAGATGGTTGCCGAGCGCCCCGACGTGGTCCTGCGTTTCCTGCGCGCGACGCTCAAAGGCTATGAGTATGCGGTGCAGAATCCGGCCACGGCCGGCCCGCTGGCGCAAACATACGACGCCACGCTCGACGCTGCATTGGAGAACGCCAAGATGCTGGCGACGGTGCCGCTCATCGGTACCGGCGAGGAGGCCATCGGCTGGATGAATGCGACCACGTGGACGAGCATGGAGACGACGCTGCGGGCCGCCGGCGTCCTGACGGAATCTTTGTCCATCGCCAGCCTCTATACGACCGCCTTCCTGGAACAAATCTATGGCCGCTGACCGGCGCGCCCAGAGGTTCGCATGAAGCATTCGAGAAACTGGCCCATCGGCTTGAAGATCAGCGCGGTCTTCATCCTCTTCACCCTGGCGATCCTCTTGAGCGTGGGGCTACCCGGCGCGCTGCAAGGCCGCGCCGCGCTGGAGGCTGCCACGCGCGCGGATCTGACCTCCACCGCGTTGGAAAAAGAGGCTGCTCTGACAGAATGGTTCAACGAAGCGCTGCGGCACCTGCAAGTCATGACGGAGACGCCATCGTTGCAAGAACATGCCCAGATGCTGTTGTATGATTCGGGAAGCGCGCAACGGGCCTACGATCAGCTTGCCGCCGACCTGTCCCCCTGGAGCGGCCCAGGCCGCATCTTCCAGAGCCTCTACCTCCTGCATCCGATGAGCGGCGAAGTGCTCCTTTCCACCAATCCCGACGACGTGGGCAAATTCCGCGAGAATCAACCCTTTTTCATCGAAGGCCGCCTGGGCGCGTATGTCCAGAATCTATATTACCGGTCGAACCAGCGCGACATGGCAATGACGGTCAGCGCGCCGCTGCGCGGCTCCGATGGGCGCTGGCTGGGCGTGCTGGCCGGCGACCTGAACCTGGAAGCCATGACCGCCATCGTGCAACGCCAACCCAACCTCTATGTCAGCGACGACGCGTTCCTCATCAACAGGGCGCACCTGCCGGTCACGCAGCCGCGCTTCATCTCCGATCCGGTCGTCCTGACGCGGAGCCTCTATACGGATGCGGTGAATCGCTGCCTGGCCGGCGTCAGCGGCTCCGCGCTCGCCGATGATTATCGCGGCATCCCGGCTGTCATTGCCTATCGCTGGATGGCTAACGAAGAGATGTGCCTCATCGTCAAGCGCGATCAGGCGGAGGCGCTGGCCTCGTCGCAAAGTTTCACCAACTTCCTGGCGCTGATTGCCGTCATCGCGCTGGTCGCCGGCGCGCTGGTCGCGTACTTCGTCGCGCGCGGCATCGCCCGGCCGGTGGAAGCGTTGGCTGCCGGCGTGGCCGAGATCGGGCGCGGCCGGTTAGATATCCGCTTCTCGGAGCAGCGCGGCGACGAAATCGGCCGGCTGGGCCAGGCTTTCAACCGCATGATCGCTGACCTGGGAGTCGCCCGGGATGAGACGTTGCGCGGTCAAAACGAATTGCTGGCGTTGAGCCAGGCGGCGGCCGCGGTGCAAAGCGTCCACGCGCCGGCCGAAGTCTACCGGCAGGTGGGCGATGTACTGGCGCGGTTGGGCTATACGGTCACGGCCTACGCGGTTACGCCAGATGGCGCCGGGCTGACGCTGGCGTATACCAGCGTCTCCGAAGAGGCGCGCCGCAAGGCGGCGGCCATGCTTGGCTCCTACCGGCGGATCTATCCCTTCATCCCGCCGGCGAATGGAATCTGGCGGCGCGTTCTGGAGCAAGGCGAGACCGTCTTCTTGCAGCCGGCGACGCCTTTCTTCATCGAATCGCTGCCCGATGTTCCGCCGGCTGTGACGGCAGAGGCGACCGAAGCGTTGGGCATGACGACGGCCATCGCGACGCGGCTTGCGGCCGGCGATGAGGCGCTGGGCGTGATGGTGGTTCATGGCGCGATGTTGGTGGAAGCGGATGCGCCGGCGATCAGCGCCTTCGCCAATCAGACGGCCATCGCGCTGCGAAACGCGCAGCTCTACGCGGCCCTCTCCGAAGCGTCACAGTTCACGGGCGCCATCATTGATATGGCGCCGGTCGGCGTGCGTACTTTCCGCGTCACAGGGGAGAGCGTCTCGGCCAACCAGAGCGCGGCCGACACTCTGGACGCCACGGTCGAGGCCCTGCTGAAGCAGAACTTCCGGGATTTACCCCACTGGAAAGAGAGCGATCTGTTGGCTGCCGCGGACCTGGCCCTGGCGAGCGGCGAACCACAGGAGGCGGATGTCGGTTTGACCACGGCGCTCGGGCGCTCCATTCATCTGGAGTGTTACCTGGCGCCTTTCTCGGCCGGCGGCGAGCAGCACCTGCTGTTGATCTTCGCGGACGTGACGCGACGCAAAGCGGCCGAGGACGCCCTGCGCCGGGCGCGCGATGAGCTGGAGCAGCGCGTGCAGGAACGCACGGCCGACCTGGCGCGCTCCAACAAGGAGCTGGAACAGTTCGCCTACGTGGCCTCCCACGATTTGCAGGAGCCGCTGCGTATGGTGGCCAGCTATTTGCAATTGCTTCAACGTCGCTATCGTGGTAAAATGGGAACAGACGCCGATGAATTCATCGGTTTTGCCGTAGACGGCGCGCTGCGTATGAAAGCGCTGATCAACGACCTGCTGGCGTACTCGCGGGTGGGCACGCGCGGCAAGGCGCTCGAGTCGGTAGACTGCCAGAGAGTCCTGGATCGCGTCCTGAACAGTCTGCAAGTCATGATCCAGGAACAAGAGGCCATCATCACACATGACCCATTGCCGACGGTCGTGGGCGACAACGTGCAACTGGCGCAACTCTTCCAAAACCTGATTGGCAATGCCATCAAGTTCCGGGGGACAGCGCCGCCGGCCATTCACATCGGCGCGCGCCTGATTGAGAAGGATGACGCGCCATCCTACTGGCTCTTCTCCGTCCAGGATAATGGCATCGGCATCGAAGAGCAGTACTTCGATCGCATTTTCATCATCTTCCAGCGGCTGCACACGCGCGAGGAATATGCCGGCACAGGCATCGGCCTCGCCATCAGCAAGCGTATCGTTGACAGACACGGTGGTCATATCTGGCTGGAGTCATCGCCAGGGCAAGGCTCCACGTTTTACTTTACGTTGCCGGCGCAGCACGGCGGAGGGGACGCAAACGCAAATGAGCATGATGTTGGCTGAACTTGTGGAAATCTTGTTGGTCGAAGACAATCCTGGGGATGTCCGCCTGACGCAGGAAGCGCTGCGCGAGGGCAAGGTTCACAACAACCTGCACGTGGCGCGCGATGGGGTGGAGGCGCTGGCTTTCTTGCGCCGCCAGGGGCCGTTCGCCAACGCTGTGCGCCCCGATCTCATCCTCCTCGATCTGAACCTGCCCAAGAAAGACGGGCGCGAAGTATTGGCCGAGATCAAGAACGATCCGGCGCTGGCGAGCATTCCGGTAGTGATCCTGACCACCTCGGCCGCCGAACAAGACATCCTCAGAGCCTATCATCTGCACGCCAATTGCTATATTACCAAGCCGGTAGATCTCGAGCAATTCATTGAAGTCGTCAAGGCCATCGAGGGCTTCTGGTTCACCATCGTGCGCCTGCCGACCAATGGCAAGACCTAGACCAACCTGAGTTCGTCTTGAAGGGATTTATGTTTCAGCTAAACACCGTCCGTGTGCTGCTGGTCGAAGATGACGCCGGCGACGCGCGTTTGGTGCAAATCATGCTGGATGAAGCGCGCCTCCAGGACTGGGGGCCGGCGATCTCTACCACACGCGTCGAACGCCTCAGCGAGGCGCTGGCGGCCCTGGCGAGCGACACGTTTGATATTGTGTTGCTGGATCTTTCGCTGCCCGATAGCAGCGGCCTCAACACGATCACGAGCGTCCTGCAGCAAGCCGGCTCAACGCCCATTGTCATCATGAGCGGCCTGATGGACTATACGTTGAGCCTGGAAGCGGTCAAGGCCGGCGCGCAGGACTATCTGGTCAAAGGGCATGTGGACGAATACTCGCTGCCGCGCGTGATCCAGTTCGCCATTGAGCGCAAGCGCCTGCAAGAGGCTCTCCAGGCCTCCCAACGTCTGGAAAGCATCGGTGTGCTGGTCGGCGGCGTGTCCCACGATTTCAACAATTTGCTCACCACCATTCTGACGCAGAACTACCTGGCCCAGAGTCAGTTGCCGGCCGAGCATCCGGCTGCCGGCCATCTCCTCAAGTCCAATCAAGCGGCCCTGCGCGTCGCCGAGATCACGCGCCAACTCCTGGCCTATGTCGGCAAAGGGCGCTACCACATTGAGCGCCTCGATATCAACGCGCTGCTGCGCGGCAGCATAGAGCTGGTGACAGGGCTGATACCCCCGACGGTGCAAGTGCAATTCGCGCCGGATGCCGAAGCGTTTTTCGTGCGCGCCGACCGCAGCCAATTGCAGCAAGTCATCGTCAACCTGATGACCAATGCTCTGGAAGCATTGCCGGCCCACGGCGGCCAGGTGCAGATCAGCACATCGCAGCGGACGCTGGATAATACGAACCGAGCGAGCGGAAAGTTCATGACTGGCGGGCAACCTGCGGCCGGCGAATATGTCTGCCTGGCCGTGGCCGACAACGGCGCCGGCATGGATGCCACGGTCCTGGAACGCATCTTCGAGCCTTTCTTCACGACGAAATTCACCGGCAGAGGCATGGGGCTGCCGGCCGCCCTCGGCATTGTACGCAGCCATCACGGCGCGCTGCAGGTTCAGAGTCAATCCGGGGCGGGCAGCGTCTTCACGGTGTGGCTGCCGGCGGCTTGATGGCAGCGCGCCTTACGCCGCGCAGACAGGGGGGGGACGTGGGTAATTCAAGCTCAATCCTGGTGATTGATGATGAAAAGATTGTGCAAGAGGCCATCGGCGACTTGTTGCGTTACCTGGGCTTCAGCGTCTTGTTCGCTCACAATGGCCTGGAGGGCGTGGATGTTTTCGAGCAACACCAGAGCGAAATCTCTCTGGTCTTCGTGGACTTGCTGATGCCGGTGATGGATGGGCGCGCTACATGTCAGGCGTTGCGCGAATTGGCCCCGGACGTGAAGATCATCCTCTCTTCCGGCTACGATGCCGACCAGGTTGCCGATATGTTTGCCGAAGCCGGCGTGGTTGCCCGGCCGGACGTCTTCCTGCAAAAGCCCTACGACATCCATGATCTGATCCAGTTGGTGCGCCAGATGGCCGCGGGCGAGCCGGCCGGCGAGTAGTTCGGCGTTTCCCCTGCGCCTGGCGCCGCCAGGCGGACGATTTTGCATTCGGGTGGGACATGCTATAATCACGCTCGGCCCCATGCCGGCCGGGAGGAGCGAAGATGCCCGAACCCCACGCGGATTTGCTGCGCCGTCTGGAGCAGCAGCGCCAGGAGTTGCTGCGCCAGATCGAGTTGAACGCCCTGCCCGAAATGGACCAGATGACCTACGGCAGCCAGGCCGAGGCCGCATCCGATGTCTTCGAGCAACAACGCGCCCTCTCGTTGCGCCGGCACCTGGAAGGCCAACTGCGCGAAGTCGAAGACGCGCTGCAACGCGGCCAGCGCGGCGCTCAAGGTATCTGCGAGAGCTGCGGCGAGCCGATCCCCGCCGAGCGTCTGGAAATCCTGCCCGAAGCCAAACTGTGCATTGCCTGCCAGCGCCGGCGCGAACGCCGGCGTTGAGCCGCGCCCGAACACCCCAGGGAGGACACCGAACGCCATGAACGCTACCAGATTGCGCGACTGCGCCGGCGCGATGCTGGCATCCCTGCTGTTGGTTGGCTTGCTCTTCTGCGTCGGCGGCTGCGCCTTGCGGCCGGCGCCCACGCCGACCCCCACCAAGACGCCGCTGCCCAAAGCCACCCACACGCTCCCGCCACCCAGCGCCACGGCCACGCCACGCCCCACCGATACCCCGCTCCCTACCGCGACGCAGACGCCTTCGCCGCTGCCTACCGCAACGCCCACCCTGGCCGTCACGCCGACGCCCACGCTGCTCAATCAGGGCGGCCTGAAGACGCCGCCCACCTTCGCGCCGAATATCAGCCCCCTGACCGGCCTGCCGGTGGAGGGCGACAAGCTGAACCGCCGGCCGCTGGCGATCAAGATTTCCAACGCGCCGGACGTCGTGCGCCCCCAGGCCGGCCTGGACAAAGCGGATGTCATCTTTGAGCATCTGGCCGAAGCGCAATTAACCCGCTTCACCGCCATCTTCTGGAGCCGCGACGCCGAAAAGGTTGGCTCGGTGCGTAGCGCCCGCATGATTGATCTGGAATTGCCGGTCATGTTCCGCTCGGTGCTGGCCTTCTCCGGCGCCAGCGCCGGCGTGCTCCGCATGATCTACTCCTCGGACTTTGCGGACCGCGTCTTCGAAGCCGGCGAAGGCTTCGTACGTATCCCGGCCGAAGGCAAAGCCTATGAGCATACCCTCTTCACCAGCACAACGGCCCTCTGGCAGCGCGCCGCGCAACGTGGCCTGAATCAGCGCCAGCCAGTGGTCGGATGGGTCTTCGCGACGCAGCCGCCGGCCGGCGGCCAGGACGGCCGCGAACTGGATGTCGTCTATCGCCCGCAGCTCACCTCGGCCGAATACCGCTACGACGCCGGCAAGGGGGCTTACTTGCGCTACATCCTGGGCGCGCCCCATACGGACGAAGTGACCGGCCAACAATTGACGGCCAGCAACGTCGTCGTGCTCTATGCCAATCACGTCAATACCGACATCGTCGAGGACAGCACCGGCACGCCCTGGTGGTACTCGATCCAGGTGCAGATTTGGGGCCAGGGGACCGCCAAGATCTTCCGCGATGGCAAGATGTATGATGTGGCCTGGGCGCGGCCGGGCCGCGACGATCTGGTGCGCTTCCTGGATGCGGATGGCAACCTCTTCCCGCTGAAACCCGGCAATACCTGGGTGCAGCTCGCGCCGCTCGACTTGCAGATCACCGTGCGGCCCTGAGCATGCGGCCCGGGCAAGCAGAAAGCGCAGAGAGCAATATGTCGCGACAGGGCTATCGCCTCTTCTCGCCGGCGCGTATCGGCCGGCTGGCTCTCCCCAACCGGCTGGCGCGTTCGGCGACCTGGGATCCGTGCATCCTGGCCGCGCGCCGGATGGATGAGGCGACGCTGGACTTATATCGGCGCGTTGCCCTGGGCGGCGTGGGCTTGATCATCACCGGCGGGCTGCCCGTCGCGCCGGCCAACCTTCTGGACGAGCCGGCCGGCGGTTTTGCAGATGCCCTGATCGAGGGGACGGCCCAACTGGCCGCGGTCGTCCACCAGGCGCGGCCCGACTGCAAAATCGTGGCGCAAGTAGAGTGCAGCAACCTGCCGGCCGGCCCCTCGGACGTGGACTCGCCCTTCTGGCCGGCGCCGCGCCCCCTGACGCCGGCCGAAATTGCCTGCATCGTGGATTGCTTCGTTCAGGTTTGCGCGCAGATGGAGCGCTGGGGCTTCGACGGCGTGCAGCTCCACGCCGCGCATGGCACGTTACTGAGCAACTTCCTCTCGCCCTATACCAACCGCCGCGACGACGCGTATGGCGGCTCGGTCGCCGGGCGGGCGCGCATCGTGCGCGAGATCGTGGCCGGCGCGCGCCGGCTGGTCGGCGATTTCCCCATCCTCATCAAGATGAATGGCGTAGACTACCTCCCCGGCGGGATAGATCTCGCTTCCTTCCCGGCCCTGGCGGCCGAAATCGCCGGCTGTGGCGTGGACGCCATTGAAGTCAGCGGCGGGATGTGGGACTGCCTGGCGCGTCCCGCCGCCGCGCTGGGTTTTCCGCCCGTCCCCATCGCCGAAGCGCATACGCGCATCGGCCGGCCTGACAAGCAAAGCTACTTCCTCCCTTACGCGGCGGCGTTGCATCTGGATATCCCGGTGATCCTGGTGGGCGGCAACCGGCATGTGGAGCGCCTGGAAGAGATCGTGCAGGCCGGCAAGGCTGATTTCATCGCCCTGTGCCGGCCGTTACTGTGCGAGCCGGACCTGCCGCGTCGCTGGCTGGAGGGGCGCGGCCGGCCAACGCCGGCGTGCAGCGCCTGCAACGCGTGCGTCTGGGCCATCTTCCAGCCGGCGCCGGGGCCAACGCGTTGCATCCTTCAACAAGATCGGGCGCGCTTTGATGAAGCGCAAGCGTGGCTGGCAACCTGGGTGGAACAGAACCGACGCGGTTGAGCGCGCTGGAGGAGACCTGGCTGGCCGGGCGGAACGCCGGCCAGCCGCGTATGTCGCGCCTAACACCAGAGGGGGCGTATTCACGCATCCTTCCAGTTGCGGCGACGCCCAGGGCGGAGTATAATGAGACGCAACGCGTGAACAACCGCGGCAGGGGCCGCGCATCCGAATGCGCCGGCAACGGCGTAGCATTCCCCGCTGCCACGTTCGAGGTCATCATCCATGCAAATCGGCGACGAACATATCGCCCGAATCCAGGACTTGCGTGTCCTGATGCTCAACCCGCCCTTCTTGCCGCGCTTCTCGCGGGCGCAGCGCAGCCCGGCGGTGACCAAAAGCGGCACCCTCTATTATCCCATCTGGTTGGCCTACGCCGCCGGCGTATTGGAAGACGCCGGCAGTCAGGTGCGTATGATGGACGCGCCGGCCGCCGGCCAAACCCTCGCCGACGCGCAGGCGTTGGTCGCCGATTGGCAGCCGCACCTCCTCGTCATGGATGTCAGCACACCCAGCTTTGCCCATGACATGAGCGTCCTCGAGGCGCTCAAAGCCTGCCGGCCGGGCCTCTTTGCCGTCGCCATCGGGCCGCACGTCTCGGCCCTTCCCGATGAGGCGCTGGCCGCCTCGCCGGCGCTGGATGCGCTGGCGCGCCGCGAAGCCGAGTACACCGTGCGCGATCTGGCCCTGGCCCTGGCGAACGAGACGCCGCTGGCGGACGTTGCCGGCCTGAGCTATCGTCAAGCCGGGCAGACGCGCCACAATCCCGACCGGCCCTACATCGGCGACCTGGATCAGCTCCCCTTCGTGACGCGCGTCTACAAGCGCCACCTGCGCCCCGAAGACTACTTCTATGCGATCACGCCCTACCCGGTCGTCGCCATCATGGCCGGCCGCGGTTGCCCCAACCAGTGCACGTACTGTCTCTTCCCACAGACGTTGCAGGGCCGGCGCTATCGTCACCGCAGCCCGGCGAATATTGTCGCCGAATTTCAGTACATCGCGGCCGAGCTGCCCCAGGTCAAGCATGTCTTCGTCGAAGACGATACCCTGACCGCCAACCGGCAGCACTGCCGCGAGCTGGCGCGCCTGCTGATTGATGCGCGCACCGGCCTGACCTTCACCGCCAATTCGCGCGCCGACGTGGACTACGAGACCCTGGCGGCGCTGCGGGCCGCCGGCCTGCGTATGCTCTGCGTCGGCTTTGAGAGCGGCGACGAGCAGGTCTTACGCAACATCCGCAAGGGAGTGACCACCGCGCAGATGCGCCAATTCGCCCGCGATGCCCGGCGCGCCGGCGTGCTGGTGCATGGCTGTTTCATGGCTGGCAACGCCGGCGAGACGCGCCAGACCCTGGCGCGCACCTTGCAGCTTGCTAAAGAGTTGAATCCCGATTCGGCGCAATTCTTCCCCTTGATGGTCTATCCGGGCACCGAAGCATACACCTGGGCCGATAGCAACGGTTTCCTGGCGACGCGCGACTACACCCAATGGCTGACGCCCGAAGGGCTGCACAACTGTGTGCTGCAATTGCCGGAACTGAGCAGCCAGGAGTTGGTCGCCTGGTGCGATGCGGCGCGGCGCTCGTTCTATCTGCGCCCGCGCTACATCTTCGCCAAACTGCGCCAGAGCCTGACCCAGCCGGCCGAAATGCGCCGCCTCTTCAAGGCCGGCCTGACCTTCTTCCCGTTCCTCTTCCGTCGCCGGCCGGCTGAAACGGAGCCAGCCGCCCCGGCGACAGAATGCCGGCGATGATTTGTCAACTGCACGGAGTGAGAGTATAATCTGAAGTTGCGATTGTCTGGAGTCGGGCAGCAGGAGGAGAAGTAGTGATCGTTTTGAAAACCCAATCGCCGGCGTACTGGCAGAAAGAGTTCGCCGTTGACGACCGCGATCTGGAACTAATGCACGGGATGATCGTGGACGCCGGCGCCCCCTTGCCAGCCGCGTCGCTTGCCCAGGCGGTCATCAAGGATCGCTGCAAGCGAGAGCTGGATGCGCGACGCAACGAGCTGGATCGCGGCCCCATGTATCAACCCAAGGATGGCTACACCGCCGGCCAAACCATCGTCTTCCCCGCGTTTGGTTTTTCCGCCGCGAAGATCCTCGCCGTCCGGCCGGGCTTTGATCCGGCGCGCGGCGAGTTCGAAGTCATCAAAGTGCAGTTTGAGGGCGCCAGCGAACAACGCGAGTTCGCCTCCCAGCTCAAGTCCCCGCATGCGTTGAACCGTTCCGACACGGACGATGGATTGGTCTTTCTGAAGAACGTCGTCTCGCCGGACGAACTCTATGCGGCTTATGGGACCGAGGTCGTCGCCAGGCTATTGGAGCGCCTCAACGCCGCCGGCCAGAGCGACTTCGTCCAGTATCAGGGGGGCTGGCTGGTGCGCGAGATGATGGCCGATGTCGGCATCGGTCATCTCAACATCGCCGAAGCGGCCATTGACGTCGCCGGCGCGCCGCTCTCCACCGAGCAAATCGTCCGCAATCTGGACCTGCCGTCCGAAGTCGGCCCGGCTATCCAGCAATTCTCGCTGAACGCGGCCCTTTCTAAGGACGAGCGTTTCGACGACGTGGGTTGGGATGGTCAGGTGATGTGGTTCTTGCGGCGCATGGAGCCGGCCGACGCCGCGTCCCCGGCGAGCCGGCTGAATACCCTGGCCGAGCCGTATGAGACGCGCTGGATCGGCCCCGACCTGATGGCAATGTTGGATGATCTGGACGACGACGTCACGCCCGTGGCGACGCCGATCAGCGAAAATGTCTATACGGCCAAAGTGACCCTCACCTACCCGCACTTACGCAGCGGCACGCTGCCCCTGTCGCCGCGACTGCGCGCCATGTTCCCCGCCGGCTCCTTCCAGCGCACCCGCATCGAGCTGGTGGATGGGCAGCGCGGCGAGACGATGATCGGCTGGATCAATCACGCGCAGGGCTATATCGCCGGCCTGACCGAATGGTACAAACGCTACCAGATTCCCGCCGGCGCGATCTTGCGCCTGGAGCGCACCAAGCGCCCGACCGTCGCCATCGTCAACTTCGAGCCGCGCCGCATGCGTCGCGAATGGGTGCGCGTGGCCGGCGTGGCCGGCGATGTGCTCAAATTCAGCCTGCAGAAGCGCGCGATTTCCTGCGATTATGATGAAAGTATGGCCGTTGACCACGCCGACGCCCCGTCTCTGGACGCCTACGCTCAGAAAGTGCAGGACGAGCGCCGACCCCTGGCCGGCATCGTGCGTGAAGTGGTCCCCGAATTGACCAAGCTCAGCCCGGCCGGCACCGTGCACGCCAAGGCCATCTATAGCGCGGTCAGCGTTGCGCGCCGTTGCGCGCCGGCGGCCGTCTTTGCCATCCTGTCCTCACAGCCCATCTACGTATATGCCGGCGCCGGCATGTGGGCCTTTGATGAATCGCGAGAGAAGAGGTAAGCCCTCCGATGTCAAAATGGGTGCGACCGACGCTTAATACCAAGTACCACATTGACTTCGACTGGTGGACCGAGCAGAACCTGGATTTTCGCTCTTTCTTGAGCAGCCAGCTCTGCGACGACTGCCAGAAGAAATATGCCAATCCGCGCGCCAGCGAGCTGGTGGATTGGGTGGACCCGGTGACGGCCGAAGTCAAGCGGGTGGACGCGCTGTGGCAGGCGCTCAAATCGTGCTGCAGCAAGCGGCCGGACTACATTGCCGACAACGCCCCCCTGACGACGGCGGTGCTGCGCGTCTTCCTGGCGAACGACAACACGCCCCTTTCGCCGGAAGAGCTTGCGGAGTACCTGGAGAACCGTTTCTCAGGCGAGACGATCCTGCGCGCGCTGTCGCGCGGCGCGGTCTATCGCGGCATCAAGCCTATGCCGGCCGAGTAAGGCCGGCTGCATGTCGTAGCCGACGGCGCGCGCTCCGGGGAGCGCGCGCCGTTTTGCATGGGTGGTATAATGGATGGGGATCCTGCTGCCGGCAAGAGTTGGATGCGTCCACATTCTGCATGCCGTGCGGCAGAGAACTGTGTGACAAAGAGAAGGAATGATGCCACTATGACGAAATCGTTCAACGTCATCATTGAGCGCGATGCCGAGGGCTACCTCGTCGCCAGCGTCCCTGAGTTGCGCGGTTGTCATACTCAGGCCCAATCGCTGGATGTCTTGATGAAGCGCATCCAGGAAGCCATAGAACTGTATCTGGAAGTGCGGCAAGAAGAGATCGCCCCGCGCGAATTCCTCGGCGTGCAAAGGGTATCTGTCGAAGCATGACCAGGCTGCCGCGTATCACCGGCCTGAAGCTCGTGGCTGCACTACGGAAAGCCGGCTTCATCGTCTTATGCATCAAGGGCAGCCATCACTTTTTGCAGCATCCAGATGGGCGGTTGACTATCGTGCCCGTACATCGCGGTGAGACGCTTGGCCCTGGCATATTATCGCAGATCCTCCACGATTGTGAGATCACCCCTGAAGAACTGCGAGAACTACTGTGACAACCACCGAAATCCTCGCCATCGGCAACGAGCTGCTCATCGGCGACGTGCAAGATAGCAACACCGCCTGGCTCTGCCGGCGCATTACCGGCCTGGGCGGCCACATGGCGCGGGCGACGCTGATCCGCGACGAGCCGGCCGTCATCGGCGCAACCCTCCTGGCGGCCCTGGGACGCGGCGCAGCCGTCGTCTTCACCAGCGGCGGCCTGGGGCCAACCCACGATGACTTGACCCTGGCGGCGGTCGCCGGCGCGCTGGGCCGGCCGCTGGTCGAAATGCCGGCCGCCCTCGCTATGGTGCAGGCCACGTACACGCGGCTGCTGTCGGCCGGCTATGTGGCCCACGACCGTATGACCGACGAGCGGCGCAAGATGGCGCTCCTGCCGGCCGGCGCCGATCTGCTCTTCAACCCGGTCGGGGCCGCTCCTGGCGTCCTGCTGTGCCACCAGGCGGCGACGATCATCTGCCTGCCCGGCGTGCCCGAAGAGCTGAAAGGCATCTTCGAGGAGTCCCTGGGGCCACGCCTGCGGGAGCTGTATGGCGAAGGCTTCTACGACGAGCGGGTCGTGCAGGCCGACTGTGGCGACGAGTCGGTCCTGGCGCCGGTCGTCAACCGGCTGGCGGCGACTTACCCCCAGGTCTACGTCAAGTCGCGCGCCAAAGCCTACGGCCCGCAGGTGCGCCTGAAGATCACCCTCAGCGCGCGCGGCCCGGAACGCGCCGGCGTGCTGCGCCTGCTCGACGAGACCGCTGCCGCGCTGGAACGCGACCTGCGCGCCATGGGCGTCGCCATCCTCTAATCTCATCAAATCTCATCCCCGGAGGCGGCACGAAGATGGAATCTGTCTGGAGAACCTACGGCTTCGAGGACTTCCGGCGCGGCGAATGCGGCAATGCCGGCCAGAATCTCTATGTCTCGCGCGCCGGCGTGCTGCAGCGCATCCATCAATTCGACCTCAACCGCGATGGCTACCCCGATCTGATCTTCTGCAACAGCCAGAATCACTGGGAGAAGCCGCCGGCCACCGTCTACCGCGACATCTTCGGGGAGCCGCAGCGCATCGAGCTGCCCTCCGATGGGGCGCTGGCCGGCGCGGCCGTTGACCTGAATGGCGACGGCTATGACGATCTGGTATTGGCGATGCAGTACAACGGTGCGACCTTCGATACCAACGCTTTCGTCTACTACGGCGCGCCGGACGGTTGGAGCGAGCGACGCATGGCGCATTTGCCAGCCCCCTCTTGCACGGCCGTGGCGGCCGGCGATTTCAACGGCGACGGCCGGCCTGACCTGGCTTTCCTGTGTAAGGGCAAGCTGCGCCTCTTCTACCAGACGCCCCTGGGCCTGGAGCCGAAACGCTTCGTGGACCTGGACATCGCCGGCGAGCAGGCGGCTGCTGACGACCTGGACGGCGACGGCTACGCCGACTTGATCGTGCGCGACAAAGAGGGCGGCATCCGCATCTATTGGGGCAGCCCGGCCGGCATCCAGCCCGACGCCTCCACGCCCGTCCCGTGCGCGGCCGGCATTCCACGGCCGGCCGACGGCGCCGACGCCGAGCTGGCGAAATATGCCGAGTGGGTCTCCGATGCCCAGCCTTTGGTCAGGAGCCTGCGCCTTGCCGGTCAGGTCTATCTCTTCATCCCCCAGCGCGAGCGCACCGTACTGCTGCCGCTGGCGGCCGGTCGCGCCTTCGGCGAGCCGTTGATCCTGGATTGCCCACAGGCGATGGCTGCGGCCGTCGGCGACGTGAACGGCGACGGCTATGCCGATCTGGTCATCGCCGGCCGGCAGCCCTGGGAGGGCGGCCAATGCTCGTGGGTCTATTGGGGCGGGCCGGCCGGCTTCAGCGACGCGCGCCGGAGCCGGTTGTCCAGCTACCGCGCCTGCGATGTGGCCGTCGGCGACCTGGACGGCGACGGCTGCGCCGAGATCGTGATTTGCCAGAATCAGACGCCCGAATCGTTCACCCACGAAGCCCGGGTCTATCGTGGCGGGCCGGCCGGCGTCGGCGAGACGCCCGTGCGCCTGGTCACCGAAGACGCCCGGCGCGCCTTCATCGTCCGCTCATCGGCCGACCCGATGCCGCAGGTCGTCTTCGTTAACCACTCCGCCCGCGCCGTCAAAGGGCATATTCCCATCTATGTCTACCACGGCGGGCCGGCTGGCTTCGCGCCCGACCGGCGCTGGGAAATTCCGGCCGGCGGCGCGGTCATGGCGATTGCCAGCGATTTCGACGATGATGGGCAGACGGAGCTGGCCCTCATCAACTGTTCGGAGAATGCCGTGCTGGATGATCCCGGCACGTATATCTTGCGCGCCGGCGCGGATGGCTACAACCCTGAGCCGGCGCAAATTCTCCCCTCGGTGCGCGCCATCGGCGCCGCCTGCGCCGACATCAACCGCGACGGCTACCTGGATCTGGTCATCGCCGGCTTTGACACGCCGGAGATCCTGATCTTCTACGGATCGGCGCGGGGGTTTGACCTCGCCCATCCGCAGCGCATCCGTATCGAGTATGATGGCTGCACTTATCTGGAGCACCGGCTGATCTATCTGGCCGATCTCAACAACGATGGCTGGCTCGATCTGGTCGTGCCGGAGATTGCCAACGACCGCAGCTTCGTCCTGTGGGGCGGGCCGGCCGGCTTCAGCATGGAACGCTGCCAGCCTTTGGCGACGGTGGGCGGTTGCAGCGTGAAAGCGGCCGACCTGACCGGCAACGGCTACCTAGATCTCCTCATCGGCGGCTTCACGCTGGATCGCTCGGGCGGCCCGCGCGACTCGTTCCTGCGGATCTACTGGAACGGCCCCGAAGGGCTGAGTGACGCCCGCTGTACGCTGCTGCCCGGCCGCGACGTGCATAATATCGCCGTGGCCGACTTCAACCGCGATGGCTGGCTGGACATCTTCATCGCGTGCTATCATGGCATCGGTGAGCGCGATGTGGACTCGTACATCTATTGGAACCGGCCGGGGCGCGGCTTTTCGATGAACGATTTCACGCGGCTCTTCACCCATTCTGCGTCGGGCTGCCAGGCCGGCGACTTCAACGACGACGGCTGGGTGGACCTGGCGATTGCTTACCACAAAGTGTGGGGGGATCATGTGGGCTATTCGGCGGTCTGGTGGAATGGGCCGGCCGGTTTCGACGAGCGCAACGTGACGATCTTGCCCACCACCGGCCCGCACGGCATGACCGTCGTGGACCCGGGGAGCATCGCCGATCGTGGCCCGGAGGAGACCTACACGTCTGCGGCATACGCCTTGCCGGCCGGCGCGCGCCCGACCAGAATAGCCTGGCAGGCCGACATCCCGCCGACCACCTGGGTCAAGGCGCAGTTGCGGTGCGCCAGGAGCGCAGAAGAACTGCCGGCCGCAGCATGGCTGGGGCCGGCAGGCGCGGGGAGCTGGTATGAGAATGGTCAGGCCGTGAATCTTGACCTGGCGGACTGCGCGTTCATCCAATATCGGCTGGCGCTGGGCGCAGCCCACAGCGGCCGCACGCCGCGCGTCCGCAGCGTCGAAGTAACGCTCTGCTAGATTTCCGAAGTCTGGGAAGACTTCGGAAATCTAGGCCGGGCGAAATCTAGGCCGTCCCGTGCGGTAGCAAGATCACCTTGATGGACTCGCTGGCCTCGGCCACCAGGCGGAAGCCTTCGCCGGCCTG